>CAZYQR010000260.1:0-4512 GCA_964649755.1 uncultured Maribacter sp.
AAATTTGGAGTTGCGATTTTTTCTTTTTGTTTTAACACCAACTTTTCTCGTTGTTGTCTTTCCCAATCCTTGCCCATGAATTTTTGGGTTACAAAAACATTGACTACATGTATCACGAACAAAAAAGCCCAAAAGGTGATTGCCCAGATAAACCAATCGTACTCAACTCCAAATTTTAAGATCTTATTGATCAAAACCAAAAAAATACTTCCAATCAAAAAAATGACAAAGTGTTCATAAAGTCTTTTCTTTTGTTTTATTCGGACTTGGGCAGACTCTAACAAATCATGTTGTTCCAAATTCAATTCAGGCTTTGTTTTATTTTTGGTAAACATCCGAATGGCTATCTTTAATGGCAAAGATAAAGGATTTGCCATATATTAAACTTTAGTCAATGCAGAATTATAAAGAAGGTTTTCCAATATTGAAAAAATACGTTTATACAAATACAGCCTCCTCAGGTTTAATACATGAAAGTTCGATTGAATGGCGGAAGCAGCACGATAAGGAATTCTTAGAAGGGGCTAGTAATATGAGAATGGAAAGTGCCAAGATAATTACAGAATCCCGTGCTTTAGTTGGGGATTTTTTCGGCTGTAAATACGAAAACGTGGCTTTGGTACAGAATTTTTCTTTGGGATTGAATATTTTATTGGAAGGGATTGATAGGAACAAAAAAGTATTACTCCTTGAAAATGACTATCCTTCGGTCAATTGGTCTTTTGAGAATCGTAATTTTCCAATTTTATATTGTAAGATCAATGAGCATCTGGAAGATAATATCCGGGAAAAGATTGAATCTGAGGATATTTCTATACTTGCGCTTAGTTTAGTTCAATGGGTAAATGGTATTAAAGTAGATTTGGATTTTCTCAAGGAACTGAAAAAGGAAAACCCGGAACTTTTGATAATTGCAGATGGCACGCAATTCTGTGGTACAACAGATTTCAATTTTGAAGATTCTGGTTTAGATGTGCTTGGTGCAAGTTCCTATAAATGGCTTTTGGCTGGTTATGGCAATGGATTTATGTTATTCAAAGATCGAGTTAAAGAATTCTCAAAAGTTGAGACTATTGGTTTTAATGCTGCCAATACTAATCCTGAACTTAAAAACAGCATTCGATTCGCCAAGCATTTTGAACCGGGGCATTTAGACACCCTTAATTTTGGAACCTTAAAACATTCACTGGGTCTGTTTAATAGTATTGGAAAGGATGTAATTGCCGAACAATTGAAAAGTTTGGCAATCAGCGCTAAAAAAGAGTTTTTAGCTTTAGGGCTATTAGAAGAGGCCGTGGCCTTAAGAAAAGACCATAGTACAATATTCAAAATTAAGGGTGATGACAGCATGTTTGCGCATTTGACAAAGAATAATATCCTCTGTTCTCAGCGGGGAAATGGAATTCGATTCAGCTTCCATTATTACAACTCCGATAAAGATTTGGAGTACATTGTAAGAATCATTAAAGAAAGGTTATAGATTTTACTTACATAGTAAATACCTTACTTTGTTTTTGCGAAGCTCATTTAAATGTTAATCATAAATTACGAAATTGATAAAAGTGATATTGATCATTGGGAATTATAGGTTTTATGCTTTAATTTTGCAGTGAATATAAAATGTTCATGTCATGGGAATTGCAAAGCAGTATTTAAAAACAAAGCCGGTATGTAAGGTTACCTTTACAGTACCTGCAGAAGATGCTAAGAAGGTATCAGTTGTTGGGGATTTTAACAACTGGAACCCTAAAGGGAGCACACTGAAAAAATTGAAAAACGGAACTTTCAAAGGTACGTTTGACCTTCCAAAAGAAAGTACTTACGAGTACAGATATATGGTTGATGGAAATTATGTAAATGAAGCTGAAGCTGATCGTTACCAATGGAACGATTACGCAGGGACTGAAAATGCAGTTCTAGAGCTTTAATAAACATAAAGAACTTTTAAATTGGGTCGGATGGTTTATAAAACTTTCCGACCCTTTATTTTTCTATTTGTACCCCTTTCCAAAATGCCACTCTTCCTTTAATGGCCTTGGCAAGTTCACTGACCTCAGGGTAGTACCAGGCAGCATCCTTGTTTTCTTGCCCATTTACATTTAAGGTATAATAAGAGGCAAGCCCTTTCCACGGGCAAGTGCTATGGGAATCACTTTCCATGAAATATTCTTTCTTAATGCTGTTGGCAGGAAAATAATGGTTGTTCTCTATTACAATGGTATCATCACTTTCTGCAATTACCGTACTGTTCCATATGGCTTTCATATTGTTGTTTTTTTAAATGCGTAATTTTTAAACTGATTTTTTGGGTCGCTAAATTCCGCTACTATTTGCAATCCAGATTTTTCAGCAAGCCAAGACACTATTTTATCATCATACTTTTGTGATATTTCTGTATGGATGGATTCCCAGGCCTTAAAATCAATGTTGAGTTCCAATTTCTTTATTGAAACAGTCTGTTCTTCTTTTGAGACTAAATAGCTTTTTGCAGTTCCCGTTTCAGGATCATAGACTTCCCAATGTATAAATTTGTCCACATCAAAATCGGCATCAAGTTCCCGATTTATCCGGGTAAGTATATTTTTGTTGAAGGCCGATGTTATTCCAGTGGAATCATTATAGGCATCCAAAACAGTCTGAGGATTCTTTTTTTGGTCAAAACCTACAAAAAACAAATCATCATCGTGCATAAAATCACCTACATGTTCTAAAAAGGCAATAGCCTGATGATGTAAAAGATTACCTATATTCGAGCCCAAGAAAAGAATTACTTTTTTCGTTCCATTTTCGATATTGATCCTATTTAAAATTTCGAAGTAGGTTCCTTGAAGGGGCTCAATATGCACATCTGGCAATTCATTGGTGATTGAATCTTCCAATTGGTTTAAAACATTTTGACTGATATCAATGGGTTGGTATTTAAAATTCGTATTGGTTTTTGTTAAATATTCCAATAGGATTTTGGTTTTTCTTCCATCACCGGCACCCAATTCTATTAACTTGAATTTGTCATTGCCTTCTTTAAACAAATTGGTTATTTCTCGCTTATGGATCTCAAATATGTCGTGTTCCGCATTGGTCAAATAATATTCGGGCATGTTCATAATGTCCTGAAATAACCTGTCTCCAAGCTCGTCATAAAAGTATTTTGAAGACAGGTGTTTGGGAAAATCGGTGAGGCCTTGGTACACCTCTTCCTCAAATAGAGTTCTTAAAATAGTCAATGAATTTTCTTGCATGAATCTTATGTCGAAATTATAGGTGAAACCATACTTTGATTTTTTTCAAAGTATTTAGCCAAACCAATTCCGCTGAAAGGTGGAATCTGTTTGTAGAAACGGCGTTATTTTTAAGATTAGCTGCTACATCGAATCTTATTTTTATTTTACTAACCTTAACCCTGTGAATTGCCATCTTAAGTTTGGTTGGAAAAAATTGCGATAAGTAGGTCTTGTATGTTTTTCAGGAGTGGCAATAGATTCACCTCTAAGCACTTTTTGGTTCACCATGAATTTGCCATTGTACTCCCCAAGGGCACCATCGGCTTTTTTGTAATCGGGGTATGGCAGATAGGCGCTTTCTGTCCATTCCCATCGTTTGCCCCAAGGGAAAAACCGTTGGGCTACCTCCCATTCAAATTCGGTCGGTAATCTATGGCCATTCCATTGGGCATACGCAAATGCCTCAAAATAAGAAATATGCGTTATAGGTGATTCAGGTTGAACCTTTTTAAGTCCGTTCAGGGTATAATTATACCATTCCCCTTCAATAGAATGCCAATAAAGGGGTGCGATAATATTGTTTTGGTTTATCCAATCCCATCCTTCGGCATGCCAAAGGTCAAATTTTTGATATCCCCCGGCATTAAGGAATTCAATATATTCTTGATTGGTGACCAACTTATTTGAAATTTGAAAGGAATGTAAATAAACTTTGTGTCTTCCCAACTCATTGTCATAACAAAAATCATGGGATACATGCCCAATTTCATAAATACCTTCATCAATTGGAATCCATTCTTGTTGATGGTTTTCCTTTTCATGTTCCTTAATACTATCAGAGTATGCAGGAAGTAAAGGATTATTGCCAAGAATATATTTAATATCCGTTAACAGTAATTCTTGATGCTGCTTTTCATGATGTATGCCAATTTCCAAAAGGCCCAAAAGCTCTTCGCTTGAATTTTCTTGAAAAAGCAAAGTAATGGCATCGGTGACATGAGCTCTGTACTTGTAAACTTGCTCTACGGAAGGTCTTGAAAGATTTCCACGATCTGCACGGACAACCCGTTTCCCGACCGTCTCGTAATAACTGTTGAAAACAAAAGAAAAATCCACATCAAAAAGCCGATATCCTTTGAAATGGGGTTTTAAGATGAACTCTTCAAAAAACCAAGTGGTATGCCCTAGATGCCATTTTGGAGGGGAAACATCCACTATAGGCTGTACTACATAATCCTCAATTTCTAAGGAAGCACAAATAGTTTCGGTATGTTTTCGGGTCTCTAAAAAG
>CAZYQR010000261.1:0-4484 GCA_964649755.1 uncultured Maribacter sp.
GCATGGCAAAAAACAAGGTTGGGAAAATAGCAGCTGCGAATTCAGAGATAATTCCGATTGTGAATATGGCCCCAATATCCTCGGGCCCACAAAACATAAGAAGCGCATTAACCCCACCAGAAAACAGTAGGGCATAAATGAATAGGTTACGTTTTCCAAATTTCTTCCCTAAAGGTGAAGTGGCCATAGCACCAATCACAGATGCAATCATCAAACCTATCAAAAATGATGCTCCCAATAATTGATTGTTCAGATAATGGGTAAAGTAAATGATAACAATCCCCTGCTTAATTGAATTGTAAACATTGAACAAAAGCCCAATGACCAGTAATACCAACCAAGGTTTATTTGAAATGAGATCCTTGAAATCTTTTTTAAGATTGTTTTTCTGTTCTTTTGGGGGTTGTATTCTTTCTTTAGTGGTATAGAAGGTTAAGAACATTAGTATCGCGAGAAAAACGGACATTAAATACATGGAATTACTATACCCCTTTTTTTGGTCAATAATAGTAATCTTGCTTTGGGTAAGATCTTCTTCCCCATCAACAATAAAAACATATTTTTTATCTGCCTCCATTGAAAAACTTTTCCCACGTGTAGGACTGTTCACATCTGAACTCATACCTACATCATCCCATGTGAACATGGCAATACCATCATCTGTTTTAATATTCACATTCTCAACATCAGAAGGAGAAGAAACAACTACTTTATATTTATCGCCATCCAGCTTATCAACTTCAATATTTGGGTTAACATTACCATAATAAGCTACTAAAAAAAGTAAGGCTCCTTGAACTAGCATACCACCACCAAAAGCGCCAACCATTCTGTATGAGCCCAAACTTGTACGCTCTTTGTCATCGCCAGTCATTACCGCCATAAGTGCTCCATACGGAACGTTATTTGCAGTATAAATCAAAGTGAAGAATATATAGGTAATGTAGGCATAAGCGATCTTGCCGGATGTGCCCAAATCAGGGCTGGTGAACAACAATGATAGAATTGCCGCCAACGGAATGGCCGTCCATAAAATCCAAGGCCGGAATTTGCCGTATTTGGACTTTGTCCTATCCCCAATAATTCCCATCAACACATCACTAATACCATCGCTAAAACGAGCGACCAGCATTAATATACCGACAGTGACAGGGCTCAAACCAAAAACATCAGTATAGAAAATAAATAAAAAGGTCGCTACACCTCTCCAAGCAATATTCGCAGCGCCATCTCCCAGCGCATAGCCAATTTTCTCTTTTACAGATATTTTTTCAAATGAAGACATGGTTTTTCAGATTGATTATCCGCTAAAAATAATCAATAAAGAGAATTTAGACTAACCTAAATTAGACTATTCCTTAGCTAAAATAGAAGCATTCTTTAAATTGTTATGGGCGTTATGAATTGGCGACTATTCTTGAAGATAACTAACTTCAAAGGCCATTTCTGGTAAGCCCTGACTTAATCAACAACTTAGTATAGAAAGTTAACCTACTTATATTATTTCGGCACTTAAACCAGCCTGAAGCAATCGGCTGCATCGAGGTTCTAAATCCTTGTAATCCCCTGTCTTGACGGTACATTTACCGTTATAATGAACAATCAAAGAGCATTGTTCGGCCTGTTCGGGAGTATGATCACAAACATCAACCAGGGTCTCGATAACATGATCAAATGTATTTACCTCATCATTAAAAAGAACAATTTCGTTTTGTTTTACTGTTTCTTCCTTAAGCAGTAATTCTTCTGAAATTTTTTCCTTAGTACCCATAGTAAATTATTTTATCACCGGAATAACCTTATCTAAAATACATATTTTACCGCAACCCAATTATTTTTTTCAAGATTTTTTTCAAGAACTAGTCCGTTTTCAGTGCAAATTTCAGTGATATGGGAAATATCCTCCTTGTAAAATCCACTTAAGAACAACTGCCCATTGCTATTCAGGCATTTGATATACGCAGGGATATCCGCAAGCAAGATATTCCTATTTATATTGGCCAGTATTACATCATATTTTTGATTCTTTAGCAAACTAGAATCACCCTCATAGACCCTGATATTCGTACAAGAATTCCGTTCCACATTTTCCTTGGCATTCAAGTAACACCAGTTATCATTATCTATGGCATCCAAGGATTTTGCGCCCTTCATCTCGGCAAGAATTGCCAATACCCCTGTTCCACTACCCATATCCAAAACAGTCTTTCCTTCAAAATCATTATCCAAAATAAGTTGAAGCATCATATGTGTGGTCTCATGATGCCCAGTTCCAAAACTCATTTTAGGTTCAATGACTATATCGTAGGCAACATCTGATTTTGCATGAAATGGAGCCCGTACTTCACATTGGTCGCCAACCGTAATAGGATTAAAATTCTGCTCCCAAATAGCATTCCAATTTTCCTGTTCTATTTCCTTGAAATCGTGTTCTATTTTAAAGAGTGAATTACGCAATATCTCAATTTCTTTCAAAATTTCGGAATGCCAATCTTTTTTTTGAATATAAGCTTGAACGCCTGTTTCATTTTCAACAAAACTCTCAAAACCAGCTTCGCCCAACTCGGCAATCAAGATATCCGCTGCAGGCTTTAGCGGTGTGATACTAAAATTATACGCTATGTAAATCGTATTGGACATTAAAAATTTTAAAGAATAGAATGCCCCTTAAAAATGATTTTAAGGGGCATTTTTATAAAATTAGATTCGGAATTAAATTGCTTTAATAATAGCAACGAAATCATCCGCTACCAATGCTGCGCCACCAATGAGTCCGCCATCAACATCTGGTTTGGAGAAAATCTCCACGGCATTGCTAGGTTTTACGCTACCTCCATAAAGAATGGAAACATTGTCAGCTATAGTTTGATCAAAGGCACCTGCAATGGTTTTACGAATAAATGCATGCATTTCCTGTGCTTGCTCCGGAGAGGCCGTTTCTCCAGTACCAATGGCCCATACGGGTTCGTATGCCAAGATAATACTACCCCATGCACTTGCATCCAAACCAAACAATCCATTCTTTAATTGGCTTTCAACTACATTAAAATGATTGCCCGATTTACGATCTTCCAATTCCTCACCAAAACAGAACATGACCGTCATTTTATTCGCTAATGCTGCTTTGACTTTCTTTTCTAAAATCTCATCTGTTTCGCCAAAAATTGCCCTTCTTTCCGAGTGCCCTAAAATGACCGTTTTGATTCCTATGTTCAATAACATGTCTGCCGATATTTCACCTGTATAAGCTCCACTTTCAGCAAAATGCATATTTTGGGCTATTACCTCAATCTCAGAACCATCCAATTGGCGAACGGCACTTGCCAAATTCACGAACGTTGGTGACACCATTACCTTTGTATCTGTATTTGGTAATTTTGCGGAAAGTTCCGCTAATAAGGCATCTGTACCTGCCATATTCTTATTCATTTTCCAGTTACCTGCTACGATTTTGTTTCTCATGACTTATTCTCTTAGTTATTTAAATATCTCTAAATGTTTAGTATCAATGGTTCTATATAATTTAAAAATTCCCTAGGCATCTTAAATCATGCTTCTAGTCAAAATTTAAATCGTTTAAATCATTAAAATGCACTTTTTGTTTAATGGTCCCCTTTTCTAAAACCAATACACCGGGATTTGAACGGATTATAGTTTTTAAAGTGGTCTCATCAGTAAAATAAAACTCAGTATCCAACTCATATTCCTTGACCAATTTATTAGTTTGATCGGGAGCTGAAGCTGACATTCCTATAACTTTGTAACCATCATTTATTGCTTTAGTTATCACCTCTGGTAATTCTGGAAAAGCCTTATAATTGCTCTTACGAAGATCATAAGCAACAATCATCATTAACTTTGGCTCTTGTAGTAAACTTGAGGCAAAGTCCTCACCATGCTGTTCTATCGTGAAATCGTGAATTGGTGGTTCGTACCCTTTTTGGATTTCTGTAGTCTCCACATCAATAAACTCCCCTTCAACTGTCGGGTAGTCCCCATTGGTCACAAACACTTTTTCCTCGCCATTTACATTAAATTTCCAAGCGTATTCGAAAACTGGTTTTTGGGCATTCTCAGGCATTTCCATGCCTTCTTTGATATTCGCTCCAATTTTATAGGGTCTAAAGTCAATCGCAGGAAGGTGTCTCAACACATAATTAGCGAATACAACACAAATCACCAAAGAACTCGCAGTAATAACTCGCTTTGTATTTGACCCGAAAATGGATTTTACATATTTTTTCCCAATGAACAATATAATAATGAACACCAATAATATCACATCCTTTGAAAATGATTCCCATGGTGTCAACTTAACCGCATCACCAAAACAACCGCAATCGGTTACCTTATTGAAATAGGCCGAATAGAAGGTCAAAAAAGTAAAAAACACAATCATCAGTAGCAAACTCCATAAAGTGAACTTTGCCCTAAAACCAATCAAAAGCATAACACTTTTTAATTCGTTTGTCAGATCATTTGTA
>CAZYQR010000262.1:0-4483 GCA_964649755.1 uncultured Maribacter sp.
GGAGGCTTTGCCATAGTTCACCATCATTGATAGAGAAATAAACACCGTGTTCCGTTGCTAAAAACAATAAGCCCTGACGAACAGGATCTTCGCGAACCGCACGTGCAAAATGGCCATCTTCTATGCCGTTGGTAATCTTCGTCCATGTTTTGCCATAGTCATGCGTTTTGAAAACATAGGGTTGACGGTCATCTACTTGATAGCGGTTCGCAGCAACGAACAAGGTGCCCGGCCTGTACACTGATTCATCGATGATACTCACACGGGAAAATTTAGGCAGGTTTTTCGGAGTGATGTCTTCCCAGTTCTTTCCACCATCACGGGTGATATGAATTTTACCATCATCAGAACCAGCCCAAATGGTATTGATGTCATGAGAGGAAGGTGCCAAGGCAAAGACGGTAGCATATATTTCTGGCCCGTTCATGTCCATGGTGATAATACCTCCTGTTTTCCCCAAGGTTTCAGGATCGGCATACGTCAAATCCGGACTTATTTTTTCCCAAGATTGCCCATCATCCGTTGTTTTCCATACATGTTGTGAACAGGTATACATCACCTTCGGATCTTGTGGTGCGAACATAATGGGGAAGGTCCATTGCCAACGCTCAGGAAGCGCACTTGCAGGTTCGCCGGAAAAGAAACGAGGGTATACCTGAATATCTCTGGTTTGCCCGTTACTTCTATCGTATCTTGTTAGTAATGCTCCTTGACTTCCTGCATAAAAGATATCCTTATCAACAGGGTGTTGCGTAATCCAACCGCTTTCACCACCACCTACGGCATAGTACCATCCATGGTTTGGCCCTCGTGCTTGCCTATGGTCCCACCCATCGCTGGGCATGGCCAATGTGCTGTTGTCTTGTTGCGCGCCAGCTACATGATAGGGCACATCGCTGGTAGTCATGACATGGTAAAATTGTGTGGTTACATAATCTTGTTCTGTCCAGCTCTTTCCACCATTGATACTGACGTTTCCACCACCATCGTTGGAGTTGACCATGCGGTCAGGATTATTCGGATCGATCCATAAATCATGGTTGTCACCGTGTGGGACTTTAATCGTTGTGTCAAAGGTCTTGCCTCCGTCGGTCGACTTATAAAATCCTGTATTCAAACAATAGACGGTTTCTTTGTCCCATGGGTCGGCATAAATTCTTGAATAATAAAAAGCGCGCTGCCGTAACTTACGTTCATCATTGGTGCGTTCCCAAGTTTTACCGCCATCATCAGATCGAAAAACACCGCCTTCATTGGCTTCGACAATGGCCCAAACCCGATTGGAATCTGCAGGGGATACGGTGACTCCTATTTTTCCAATGGGTGGTGCCGGCATTCCCGTGTTGCTTGTGAGGTCGGTCCATGTATCACCGCCATCTGTGGATTTCCATAGTTTAGAGTCGCCACCGCCGCCCCACATTTTCCATGCTTTTCGCTGTACTTCCCATGTGCTGGCATACAATACCTTTGGATTGTTGCGATCGATAATGAGGTCAACAGCCCCTGCTTTCGGACTCACGTACAGCACCTTGTCCCAAGTGTTGCCCCCATCTGTACTGCGGAATACCCCTCGTTCCTCGTTATCGCCATAGGGGTGCCCCAAAGCGGCAACATATACAATATCAGGATTGGTAGGATGTATTCGAATTCGGGCTACGGCTTGCGTTTCTTTTAAACCCAAATGCCGCCAAGTCTTTCCACCATCCTTTGTTTTGTAAACGCCATCACCCTGGGTAATACTACCGCGTAATTGCACTTCGCCCATACCAATATAGACGATATCGGGATTGGTTTCTGCCACAGCAACCGCTCCTACTGATGAGCTGGTGAGTTGACCGTCAGTAACTGCTTTCCATTCATTACCACCATCAACGGTTTTCCATAGTCCGCCACCGGTGGCACCAAAATAATATTCGTTGGGCCTACCTGGGCTTCCTGCACTGCCTAAAGAGCGACCACCTCTATTGGGGCCGATATTACGCCATTCCAAACCTTCATAGAAAGATGCATCTAGGGCTTCAGAAGTACGATCTGTTGTTTTTGACTTTTTTTGGGAAAAGGCTAAAGTAGTACTACAGATAATTAGTAATGCCAATAGATATTTCATAGTGTTTTATTTAGGTTGGATGAAAAAACGAGATTTCAGAATTCTTATAAATATACAAAATGATGAAGGCTTTTTACAAGCTTTTCATAAAACCAATATTGTCGATTACTAGAACCCCATTTTCGCTTTTGTCGAAAATGAATTTGACAGTTTCAATATTAGAGGGATTGGAATTTGGATTGATTTTTTGCATAGCGCTCAATGGAAAATAGAACAACTGAAATACCTGTTCTGATGAAGTGTCACCAGTTAAAAAATACATTTTCCAGAGTACAGGTTCGATTTCGCGTTGCAAAGCGGAAAAATCGAGTGGTTTTTTTATTTTCAACTTGCTTTACCGCTTTACTTCTTATGTTGTTTTATTGGAAAGAGCAGGTTTTCCTCCAAATTACATACTTAATAGCATAGATTTCATCCTTTTTTTTCAAATTCACAAATATATCTTGGGAAATAATCTTTAACTTGTTATCTTAATCAAATAATTTAAAACCTATACAAAATGAAGTTAATAACTAGCGAAATAAACCTTTATTGGGTTCACTTTCAATCAGGAGGTACCGATCAACATCATGTTTACCCACGTGCCCTTGTAAAATGTTATCATGACGATGATTTTGTTGTGCAGATAAACTTCTATCCTGAAAGTAAAAAACTGCCTGAAAATAGTTATGACAAAAGAAATAAATTAGTATACTTACGCTATCCCATGTCTATGTATCCTAATGTTATAGACCTTTTGAGGCATGAAAAACCAATATACTTTAGTTATTCTGAAAGTTTAAAAATGGGTCATGTAAGAACCGGGAAAGAACCCATTGGGGAAGGAAATATCGATGCGGATTTTATCTAACCGCTTACAGGCACATTATTTTTTATTAAATTTTTAGCAGATAGTAATCCATAACTGTCAAGATTCTTCGATGTCGTGATTCTTCAGGCCTTCCTGAAATTGCTTCGAGAATAACACAGAAGGGGGGAGCTATATAATACAAGCCACTAGAAATAGTGGCTTTTTTATTTACTAAACTATTCAATCCCTCTTTTTTATTGGTAATAAGAGATACAAAAGGTTTTAACCTACCGACGGACTTAGATTTATCTCCGACCCGAAACATATCATTTTCAAAAGTCTGTACAATTGATTTTTATCAATTTCCCCTTAATTAGGATCGCAATTCGTAAAGTTTGGTTTGGGCAGTACCCATTGGGGCGTGTTTTCACTGAATGCAAAACAGAAAGTCACATTATCCACATTCCAACCGCTTAAATCTTGATTGAATTGTGAATCATAAAACATAAAACTCATAACAGTAACACTACTTATATCCCAGGAACTGATGTCCTTGTTGAATTGTGAATAACTAAACATACTGTTCATATTGGTAACATTACTGACATCCCAGGCACTGATATCCTGGTTGAATGAAGAACCACTAAACATATTATACATATTGGTCACCTTGCTCACATTCCAGGAACTGATATCCTGATTGAATGAAGAACCACTAAACATACCCCTCATATTGGTCACATTGCTCACATTCCAGGCACTGATATCCTGGTTGAATGAAGAACCAAACATACCTTTCATATTGGTAACATTACTCACATCCCAATTCCCTATAGGCTGGTTAAATAAAGGACCAAACATATAACTCATATAAATTACATTACCCACATCCCAGGAACTGATATCTTGGTTGAATACAGCATTATAAAACATATAATGCATATTGCTAACATTACCGACATCCCAAGCACTGATATCCTGGTTAAAAGAAGAGTTAGAAAACATATAACTCATATTGGTAACATTCATTATATTCCAAGAGCTGATATCCTGATTGAATTGTGAACCAGAAAACATATAGCTCATGTTGGTCACCTTGCTTACATCCCAGGAACTGAGATCCTGGTTAAAAGGGATACGGTCCCAAGATGGGGTGCCAGGATAAAAATCATTACCATTATAAAACATTTTAATCATATCCGTCACATTGCTCACATCCCAGGAGCCGATATTTTGGTTGAATGGCGAACCGGCAAACATCCTGGACATATCTGTAACATTGCTCACATTCCAATCCCCATTAGGTTGATTGAATTGTGAACTAAAAAACATATAACTCATATCAGTAACGTTACTCACATCCCAGGTACTGATATCCTGGTTGAAAAATGATTGAGAGAACATCCCAACCATATTCGTAACACTGCTTACATCCCAGGCACTGATATCCTGGTTGAATTCTGAGTCATAAAACATACTTTCCGTAGAAGTAACTTTGGTGGTACAAACATTTTTTACATCTTCACCATCTCCCACTAGTTGCCTCAGCATGGTTTCATCTACAATGGTGTATAAAATACCGTTTA
>CAZYQR010000263.1:0-4460 GCA_964649755.1 uncultured Maribacter sp.
ATTTCCTTCGTTCTCCGAAAGCCAATTTTTGAATTTCATTTTTACCGCTTTACCCTTACTTCTGTTCTCAGAAACCGCAAATTTTTGATAAAACAGCAAAAGCGTCATCCCTGAAAATAACAAGGTAATATTTAAATAGATTAGCGTTGGTAAGGGATTTATCCAAATAGTATGCAAATAAAACAACAGATTAAAAAACCATATGGAAGTTATTCCAAATACAATAATTTTTGGGGTTCGCCATTGGTCTTTATTCATTTTCCGTAACTCAGGGACGATCACAAGTAAATAACAAAGAAAGTGTACATTCCATAATACTTTCATGAACTCGTTTGCTAAGAGTGTTTTTCCTAATGTGCCCAAAGTGCTATTGGGGACCCAAACGGCAACTATGGTAAGCATCAAGATGGTGTAAAAAAGGGCCAAGTGACCAGACCAGGTTTTAATATGCAAAGATGTCTGACGATATGATCTCACATACAGAAACAATAGTGGGGCAATAGCATACCCAAGGGCGTTAGTCAAGGGTTCAAAACCATAAAACAGCTTGCTGTAGCCAGTAAAATTAAAAATGGTATTAAGGATAATTGCCCCAAGAATAAAGAACAATACCGAAAGTACATAAGCAGGTGGTTGCACTTTGCGTTCATTTTTTCGAAGATACACATAGGACAATAGAAAGCAATTCCCAGCACCTACTGCGTTCACAAGTAGTGATACATCTTTTACCAGGGCCAAATCCATGCTTGTATTTAAGTAAAAGACGACCAAGCCAACTATTTGTTACAGGAACAAAACCCTTATTGTTGTGGAACAATGAAGTAATGCAGAATTTGTTTTTTTAGAATAGTTAGTTTTTTGTTCAATAATTTAAAACGGTACTTGATCCTTTAATCCTGAAACTTATCCTTGTTCAATATCAAATTTTCCGAATAAATAAAAAGCAAAAAAAATTTATTTCAATGGCTATGATTCTTGGTCATAAACACAAAGTAAAAAATACTATTTTAAATTATTTCTTATAAATTCCTTTTGGAATGCTGCTTATCGATAACAGCACTATTAGAACAGTAAAAAAAACTTCATAAAATAGATTTATATAGATTTTTAAAAAACAAGGCTAAATTATCATGGCCAATATAACTCTGGAAGCCCTGCACTTTTCAAAAGCTGGTTGTATTTTACGACATCATTATTTTTAATCTGCTGCAAACTAGTTTTTAAAGTGCTCCATTGTTGCAAGTAGTCTTTACTTACGTCTCGAGTTCCTTGTGTAATAGGGAGATTTCCTTTGCCAATTCGATTTAAAAAGTCTTTGAACTTTATTAAAAGACGCCCTTCAAACATATAATTGCTTTGGTATGTGCGCATTTCTTTTTGAAGGATTTCAGCAATCCAAGCATCAATGGTTTGATTAAGGGAATTCCCTTCTTTTTTGATGTTTTCATCTTTGGTTACTTCCAGCACAAAATGCAACTGTTGTTTAATTTTCTGAAGGTCGCGCACCCCTTTTGCCATTTCGGTAGCGCCTTCATAAATGGATTTCGAAATTTGATCTCTTTCCAAATAAGCTGCTGCAGCATTATCTATGCTGTTCGCTATGCGCGGGTCTATTTTTATTTCAAAATCTTGGGTCTGGGTAAAATCTCCCACTTTCAATCGGACTTTGTACTTCCCGGGTGCGGCATTGTAGGCAGTTAAATCGCGGTTGGTTGTATACAATTCAGTCAAGCAATCAAAACGACCAACTTTCATGTTCCATTTGTACCGATGTGCGCCCGCTTTTCGTTTTAATTGTGGTTTTACCAAGGTATCGCATCCAACGCTTGGAGTGTCGCTAAATGCTGAATGAACTATGGTACCGTTTGTATCCATAATTTCAATGGAAATTGGGGTATCCTCAGAAACTACTTTATTCAAAACATAATGAATTTGAGCACCTTGAGGGGGATTCTCACCAAGTCCACCATCAATACTGTAAGCTACGGAGAGCTCTGTATGTGTATCGTTGGGCTTGTAGAGGTAATAATCGGCTTGGGCCACATTCTCAGAAATTTGATGTAGTGGTGTCAAATCATCCAAAATCCACAAGGCCCTTCCTTGGGTGGCGACCACCAAATCTTTGCGCTTCACCCTTAAATCAGTTATCGGAACCTCCGGTAAATTGTTCTGTAAGGGCAACCATAAGTTTCCATCATTAAATGAAACAAAAACACCGGTTTCCGTACCTGCATACAACAAGCCTTTACGGTCTGGATCTTCCCGAACGGTTCGAGCAAAGGTATCACCAGGAATTCCCTTTACGATTTTCGTCCAAGTCATACCATAATCATTGGTTTTAAAAATATATGGGCTAAAATCGTTTAGCTTGTAGCCTGTTACGGCAATGTATGCGGTGGCAGGATCATGGGGTGAAGGTTCTACCACATTGATGATACTTTCTTTGAGTCCTTTAGGAGTAACATTGGTCCAGGTATTACCTCCGTCTTGAGTAAGATGTACCAAACCGTCATCGGAGCCAACCCAAATTACGCCTTCTTTCAATGGTGACTCTTCAATATTAAATAGGTTGTTATAACTCTCTGCCGTGATTTGCTCATTACTGATAGGTTCACCACCCTTGCCTTGATGCGCTTTATCGTTTCGAGTGAGGTCTTCACTTAACACCTGCCAGGTAACTCCCCTATCTGATGATTTCATCACATACTGGGAACCGTAGTAAATCACATTCGGATTATGGGGTGAAACGATTACAGGACCGTTCCAGTTGGCCCTATATTTAAGGTTCTTTGGTTGTTCACCAGTTACCCTGGTTGGATATGGCATGACCATTCGGGTATTATCGATATCGCGGTCCCACTCCACAAAATTACTGGCGAAATAGGTGGAATATACATAACGCGGATTGTTTGGGTCGAGTGCAACTGTTGAAGATTCTCCTGCTCGCATGACATCCCAATGCATTTCTCCGATGCCATCATCAACCACCCTGCTATCAATAGCAATGGTGCTATTATCTTGTTGACCGGAATACACGCGATAGGGATTTCCATTATCTGTGATCAAACGGTAAAATTGTCCTGTGGGCTGATTGTACATTGAAGACCATGTTTCGCCACCATTAAAAGTGACCGAACCACCACCATCATTGGCATTCACCATAATACCACTATTATTGGGGTTAATCCATAGATCGTGATGATCCACATGACTGCCCTTTATTCCTTTAAAAGTTTTACCGCCATCAATAGATTTCATAGCAAAACTGTTCATCACCCACAATTCATCCTCATCATTGGGGTCGGCTATGATATGCATATAATACCATGAACGGGCATACGTAGTGGCATCGTTAGTCATTTGCTTAAAGCTTTCCCCAGCATCTTCAGAACGGTATACGCCTGCCTTATCACCTATGGCATCAATTGCAATGTAAACGATATTGGGATTCGCTGGTGAAATTGCAACCCCCATTTTACCCTTCAATTCGGGCAGCCCTTTGTTGATTTCTTTCCAGTTTTCACCGCCATCGGTAGTTTTATAAATGCGACATCCAAGGCCACCATTGTGCACAACCCACGGTTTGCGCCAAAACTCCCAAGAGGCAACCATCATAAAATCAGGGTTATTTGGGTCAACGGTCATGTCTACAATCCCTGAATTCTCATTCACATAAAGGATTTTCTCCCAAGTAACACCACCATCTTCGGAAAGATAGACCCCCCGTTCTTGATTAGGTCCCCAAGGATTTCCTTGAGCGGCCACATACACTTTATCTGGATTGTTCGGATGCACATATACATCGCTTATATGTCTTGTTTTCTCTAGGCCCATATAATTCCAGGTCTTCCCGGCGTCGGTAGATTTATAGAGCCCGTCTCCATGGGAAGTCTTTACGCCTCGCACTGGTGATTCACCCGTACCTACGTAGATGATATTGGGATTGGAAGGCGCTGGCGTAATGTCACCAATACCAGTAGTATTGAAATACCCATCAGAAATGTTGTCCCATGTATTTCCACCATCTGTTGTTTTCCAAACACCACCACCAGTGGCACCCATATAGTAGGTGAAAATATCACTAGGTATACCTGTAACGGTAGTGGAACGTCCACCACGAAACGGACCGATGTTTCGGTATTTCATTGATTCATATAAGTGCTGCTTAATTACTGGTGTTGCAGCTTTCTTTTGGGCAAAACAAAAGTTTGATAGCCCTAGAACTAACAATAAAGGATAGATTACATTTTTCATTCGGTTGGTTATTTATTGACTAAATATACTGATTTATAGGCTATACTATCCTTTACAATACAATCTGATTTCTCAGTAAATAAGAGGAACAAAAAACACTTAAAGTTGTTTACGGTACCCTTTATAGTTACTATTTTCCTATGTTTTTTAAAGGAATTCATGAATCTTGAATAAGATGTGGCTCGCACAACCCTATAATGCAGTTT
>CAZYQR010000264.1:0-4451 GCA_964649755.1 uncultured Maribacter sp.
GTAATGTATTTGCTTTTATCCGAGGCCAGGAACAATACTAAATCGGCGATTTCCTCTACCTCTGCATAACGTCCAAATGGGACTCCGGCTTCAAATCCTTTTTTTGCTTCTTGGGCATTATCGGGTGAAATATCTTTTTCAATATCCCTCATCATACGTGTATTGACAGGACCAGGGTGAATCGTATTTACTCGAATGTTTCTAACAGCTGACTCTAGGGCTGCAACCCGCATGATGCCAATTACACCATGCTTACTTGTTGAATAAGCCCCTAGGCCAGAGAAACCTTTTAAGCCTGCCACTGAAGATGTGATTATGACGCTACCCCCTTCATTCAGTCTGGGAATACCATATTTGCATCCTAACCAAACTCCTTTTAGATTGATTGCAATTACAGAGTCGAACATTTCTTCTGGGTAATCAGCAATGGGACTAAAAGGCCCCTCGATACCTGCATTGGCAAATAAAATGTCGATTTTACCAAAATGATCCATTGTTTTCTGTAGATACCGCTTTGTATCGTCTGATTTTGATACATCGGCCGCACAATAATCAACATTTGTACTCTCTAAATCGGTTACAGCTTTTCTCAATGTACTTTCTGTACGGCCTACCAACATTACTCTGGCCCCTTCGGCCAAAAATAATTTTGCTGTGCTCATGCCTATTCCTCCAGCACCTCCGGTGATTATTGCCACTTTGTTTTTTAATCGATTCATAGCTAGCTAATTAAAGATTTAGATTCAATTTCCTAGTCTCCCATTTATTATCCTTTGTTTTAAAGACCAGCAGGTCTTTCGCTATTAACTTAGCCCTAAGTTCAGGTATTTCATACCTCCTTTTTGCCGTTAAGGCGTGTTCCCTTTCTGCTATGGGCCAAACTATTTCACCATCGGTATTTACCACAACTTCTGTAAAGATGTATTCAACAATATCTATTTTGATTTCATTTTGACCTTGAAAGGTTTTCCTGACATAAATACCTATGGCATTTTCTTGATCATATTGAGTAATATTCAAATACTCTGGCTGAATGACTATTTCACCGGAAGTATCGATAAAACCATAGAAGGGAATATTATTGACTTTTAATTCTTGGATCATGCATCGTCCGTTCTTGAATTGCGGATAACGGATACCCAAAACTCCTGGTATACTTGTATCGGCATCTTTATTCCATACCAAATCATTCCTGAAATCAATGATCAATTTGGCATCTTCATTAATGAAACCCCATTGGTTTCCGACCCTAACAGCGGCTAAACCTTCACTAAAAGGGGTTATCTCATCATATAGGGTTTTTTCAGTTTGGGCATTTGCTGTTATTGGTAGTACCAAAAGCAAAGTAAGAATCGCGATAAAATTTTTCATGATTGTATTTTTTTAATGTTGTTTTAGAATTTGCTAGAACATGATGTTCGAGTAGATCATACTTTTCAAATCTTTTGGAAGTCCGTCTCTTATATCTTCCATTTCACCCAAAGAGATATACTGTCTGAGCAAAATAAAAGTGGTATCAATATATTGTTCAGCTACTTCCTCGCTATATTCAAAATCGTTGATTGCCGAAGGACCATCATGTTTTCTGACCAAATCAATGAAATCTGCCATTTGTTTGATTTTTGGTTTATTTTTTTTAATGGTCCATCCGTTAACATAAACGGCCTTCAAAAACATAGGGAACTGAGCAATAAGTTGCAGCGATTCTTCTGTAGGTATAATATCCCTTAGGGCATGAAGAATGGAAGATAAAATTCTACCAGCTTTGTCTTTATTATCCCCAAGGTTCATTTCCTTGGTATAATTTTTAAGGAAGGTATTACCTTCTGTTGCATATTGATTAAAATTTAGTGCCATGGTGTTCTGTTTTAAGTTAAACTTAAAGTTGGCAACTAATACCTTAATTTGAAATGACCTAGGTCATGTAGCGATTGAATGGGAGATGGGAAAATAAGCCTGGTTTTACGCAATATTAAGCGCAATTTCAACCATCTCATTAAAGGAAGTTTCCCTTTCTATTGATGAGGAATGTTCCCCAGTAACCAAAGAATCGGAAATGGTAAGAATGGCCAATGCCCGAATATTGTATTTTGCTGCTATGGTATATAGCCCTGAAGCCTCCATCTCAACACAAAGAACACCGTATTTTGCCCATAATTTAAAGTCCTCCGGGTCATCTTCATAAAACTCATCTGCAGAAAGTACGTTACCCGCTTTTATCTTTATGCCTTTTTTACGCGCATATAATGAGGCTTCTAACAGTAGGTCAAAACTTGCCGTTGGTGAATAATCGGCATTTATAAATCGTGAATTATTGATGCCTGAAGTAGTTGAAGCCGCCATTGCCAAAACAATGTCCCGCACTTTTATGTCTTTTTGATAGGAACCTGCCGAACCGACCCTGATGAGATTTTTAACACCATAATCATTGATCAATTCATGATAATAGATCATTGCTGAAGGTATACCCATACCACTGCCTTGCACGGAGACCCTTTTGCCATTGTAGGTGCCTGTATAACCTAACATGCCACGTACTTCGTTGTAGCAAAATGCATTTTCTAAAAACGTTTCAGCTATCCATTTTGCACGTAATGGATCACCTGGCATTAATACGGTTTCTGCAATATCCCCCTTTTTGGCTTCAATATGTACACTCATAATATTCTTTTATTCTGTTGATGCAATTGCAATTCCCGAAGATGTTCCAATTCGTGAAACTCCTAATGCAATATATTTTAAAGCTGTTACC
This sequence comes from uncultured Maribacter sp., assembly GCA_964649755.1. Taxonomy (GTDB): domain Bacteria; phylum Bacteroidota; class Bacteroidia; order Flavobacteriales; family Flavobacteriaceae; genus Maribacter_A. The sequence continues at coordinate 2,753 of CAZYQR010000264.1, forward strand.
CTGTCCTTTATTCCTCCAGAAGCCTTAATTTTTGCCTTACTTCCCACAACTGCCTTCATTAGTTTAACATCGTCCAAAGTAGCACCACCAGTACCAAAACCTGTTGAGGTCTTTACAAATTCGGATCCAGCATCCAGGGCCAATGCACATGCTTTTATCTTTTCTTCTTTTGTAAGATAGCAAGTTTCAATGATGACCTTCAATATCTTCTCTCCAATTGCTTTTTTTATTTCTGAAATTTCTTGAAGTACCAAATTGAATTTACCCGATTTCATCCAACCCACATTAATCACCATATCAATCTCATCTGCACCATGCGCTATACAATCTTGAGCCTCAAATACCTTGGATTCAGTACTCATTGCTCCCAACGGAAAACCTATGACTACGGCCAGTTTCACTTTACTGCCCAGTACTAGTTTCTTGGCTTGTTTTGTATAGCAGCCATTGACACAAACAGCATAGAACTTATGATCTATAGCTTCTTTGCACAGCTTTTCAATATCTGATATTGTTGCTGTTGGTTTAAGTATCGTATGATCAATATAATCTTGAATCTGCATTGGGATAGTATGTTTAATAGCTAGTTTATACTAGGAGGAATATAGCTCAAAAATACGATTCAACCGTACGTTTTTTCATGATAATAGTCAGTTTAATAGATTGTTGGAAAGACTGATTTATATCATGGGAAAATTTTGTATTACGTGATAATTTTAAAGGATACTAAAGTGGCTTCCTATGAAAACAATACTCATTCCCACCGATTTCTCCGCAAACGCTTGGAACACCATTTCATTCGCTATGCAATTTTTAAAAGCAGAGCGATGCACCTTCTATTTTCTACACACCTATACACCAGCGTTTTATCGGATGGATTATGTGCTAGGCGGCCCAGAATTCAGCGCAATTCCTGATAAGGGTGTCGATGCTTCCATATCAGGTCTCGAAAAAACTTTGGAGGCAGTAAAAAAGCAATTTGGCAACCCCAAGCACATTTATGAAACGGTTTCAGCATTCAATGTGTTAACCGATGAGATAAAAGAATTGATTGAGACAAAAAGCATTGATTTGATTATTATGGGCACACAAGGGGCGTCTGGAGCCAAAGAAATTTTCTTGGGAACCAATACGGTTCATGTTATTAGAAAGGCCACAGCACCCATTTTGGTCATCCCTTCCGGCTATAAGTTTAATCGCATTGGGAAAATCCTATTCACTGCGGACTATTGGTCAAAATACCATAGAAATGAACTTTACACTGCCATTGAAATAGCCAAGATGTACACTGCTGAAATCACAGTGCTTCATATCAAGGAAGAGTATGATCTTACCAAAGCACAGGAAGAAAACAAAGCCTATTTGGGTCTTTGTCTTGCCCAAGTTCAGTATGAATTCAAAGAAGAAAGAGGAACATTTATGCCCGATGCCGTAATTGACTATCTTGAGGAACATCCTTATGATTTATTGGTTATGATGAATAGAAAGCACTCTTTTTTTGAGCGAATGTTGACAAGACAGAATGTAGACCAAATAGGTTTTCATGTGCAACTACCTTTTTTAGTGATACCTGATACATCCAAAATCACAAAATAAAAGCAAAATGAAAAATATTCTATTACCCACCGATTTTTCAGACAATGCATGGAATGCCATTTTTACTGGTTTGAAAATGTTTGAAACTGTTGATTGCAATTTC
>CAZYQR010000265.1:0-4441 GCA_964649755.1 uncultured Maribacter sp.
TTTGTTTTTGTTGGTTGAAATGGTATCGTGCAAGGTTTGGGATATCTCATGGTAGTCCAAAGCCGATTCAAAATCTTTCTTGTTCTTGTTTATTTTAAAGAGCATATTGGCGCTTTTTTGAGTTTCTTCGTGAAACTTTATTTTTTTGGAAAGTTCATAGGCTTTTAAGGCATATTGCTCCGACAAATTATCTTTATATTGTCCCAAATAGGCTTCAGCAATACCATTTAATAAGGATGTCTCACCCCTGTCATCATCAAGGTTTTCATGGATCATTTCACTTTGCTTGTAAAAGAATAATGCCCATTTATTATCCCCTTCCTTTAAATAAGTTTTACCTTTTACTTCATAAGCATAGGCAAGCCAATCCATTATTTTGTGTTTTTCAAAAGTTGCAATACTACTATTTACATTGAACATAGCGTATTCCAATTCACCCATATCTGCATAAACAGAAGCTATATTACTCATAGTTTCTGCAGAAGTAATATCGTTGCCAATTTTATCATTGATTCTTTTGACGATTTTATAAAAATGAATTGACTGTTCATAATTTTTTTGGTTAGCGTAAAGGTTTGCTATATTTTCATTGATGATAGATAACATAAGATCGTTCCCAATTTGGGAGGCTAGCTCAATCCCCTCCAAATACCTACTCAGAGCTTCGGCATAATCCCCTTTAAAATCATAAGCACCTGCAATATTATTCTGTACTTTAAGTATAAGGTCTTTGTCATCTAGTTGTTTGGCCTTAATTAAGGCTTTTTGATAGTACGTAATTGCTTGGTCATATTTTCCCTTGTCCGTGTAATAATCACCTATACCTACTAAAGATTTGCATTGCCCATAATCATTATGGGCTTCTTTGCTAAATTTATGGGCTTCTTGGGAAAGCAGAAGGAGACTATCTGATTTAAAATACCGCATTTCAGAACCTAGATCATTAAGGAGATCAATATAGAGGCTATCCTTAGGGCTGAAATTTTGTTTTGAGCGATAATTTTCAATACGCTTCTCCAAACTGTCCCTTCGTGTCAATTGGGCAAATGTTTGGTTATATCCAAAAAATAGTATGATTGTAAATAAAGCGTACTTATTCAATTTGGATTTGAGTTTTAAGTTATTCTTTTGTTTCAATGACATTGGATTGAAAACACATATAGTATTTAGGGAATAAAAATAATTCTCATCTCTTCGGATAAATAATAATTGTTGTGAATGCGCAATTTTTGTGTGTTTTATCTATAAAAATGTGTATTTCAACGATGTTTTGGCATTCTGAAGTTTTTGAGGTTGTAGGGATAGCCTTTCAAAAGAGGAATAATCGGTAATTCTTTTAAAAAATATAATATGTTTTAGTTGGAAAGATCAGTGAAAAAAAATTAACTTTGCCACCGCTTTCAAATGGTGGTTGTAGCTCAGCTGGTTAGAGCATCGGTTTGTGGTATCGAGGGTCGCCGGTTCGAACCCGGTCTTCCACCCAAAAAGTAAAAGCCTTGTGAATTCACAAGGCTTTTTTTGTAGAATTAAAGTGGCATTTCATTTCGTTGCTTTGTCAACAATTACTTTCTGATCACGATTTGCTATTTCCCAGGCTGTATGGAAAATTAACCGCGCTCTATTTTCCAATAGGTCATAATTAATTTTATCAGGAGTATCAGAGGGTCTGTGGTAGTCATCATGTGTGCCATTAAAATAAAAAATTATCGGTATGTTGTTTTTAGCAAAATTGTAATGGTCACTTCTATAGTAAAAACGATTAGGGTCGTTCTCATCATTGTACTTATAGTCTAATTCAATGTTTGCATACTTCCTATTCACTTCCTCAGAAAGATTATGTAATTCGGTACTTAGCTTATCAGAACCAATTAAATAAACATAATTACGACCACCTTCGCGCTCAGGGTCAATTCTACCTATCATATCAATATTCAAATTGACAACGGTTTGTGCCAGCGGAAAGATGGGGTCGTGGTCAGTATAATATTGTGAGCCTAAAAGTCCTTTTTCTTCTCCGGTAACATGAAGAAAAACAATTGAACGTTCTGGGCCATGACCAGCTTCGGCTGCTTTCTTAAAAGCCTCCGCAATTTCTAAAAGGGCAACGGTACCAGAACCATCATCATCTGCACCGTTGTTTATTTCACCTTTATTCGTTTTACCAATATGGTCTAAATGCGCTGAGATGACTACATATTCATTGGGTTTGGTAGATCCTTTGATAAAAGCTGCTACGTTTTCCGAGCTTATTGAATTATTATCAGTGGTAAGATTCAATTTAAGGTCGGTAGTTACTGTTTTAGATGCGTCGCTATCAAAAATATCGGAAAAAAGTGCAGTGGCTGTTTTATCGCTGAACAGAATATTTATGAAATCCTCACTGCCAGCCTTAACGGATAAACTTCCTGTGGCACTTTTTTTCATTCGATTAAAATAGCTCTTGTATCTTCCAAAATTTGCAGCATCTACATAGAGCATTCCTATTCCCCCATTGTCCATAACTGCTTTTGAACGCTTGCCAAAGGCGTCGGAAATATTACTCCAATTAGAACTCTTATGGGTGCCGGTAACTTTATAAGTGCCATCTTGGTTTTTTGGTTCACCAAATTTGACCAATACCAATTTGCCTTTTACATCGAGATTTTTATAGTCACTATAATTTTCGTCATCAATACCATACCCAGCATAAATGATAGTATCAAAGGAACCTTCCGCTGAAGAAAATGAAAGGACATCTTCACCAAGCTTATATTCGGTACCATTCAAACTTACCGTTCCAGTGGGCATTATTTTGGCTTCCAGCGGTACGTTTTGATAGTAGTTTCCATCGCTTTTTGCGGCTGGAACGCCCAAGGAAATATATTCTTTCTTTAAATATTCAGAAGCCATTTTCTGTCCTGGTTGCCCTGTTTCACGCCCTTCGTACTTGTCAGAAGCATATTCATAAAGATGTTCTTCCAGCTCAGCCATGGTAATGGTTTTTGCAAAACTAACAGGACCAACTGATAGTTGGCTAACAACTGTTTTTTCGGGCACAGCTTTTTGGGATGAATTACATGCCATGACCAAACCAAGGGCTAATAAAACTAATTTCTTCATTATATCTTATTTCATTATTGGTTTCAAAAATAATCAAAACAATAAGAAGGGTAATACTTTTCGGATGAAATGAAAAATGTATGGGTCAATGTAAACTAGGTCATTACCCTATTGCTATATTGTGATGGTGAGATTCCTTTTTGGGTCTTGAATTGGCGATTAAAATTTGAAATTGAATTAAATCCTGATTTTTCTGCAATTTCAGATATGGGCAATGCCGTGTCATTGAGAAGTTGACAAGCATGTTCTAAACGTAATTCAATTAAAAACTGAAAAAATGTTTTGTGCGTTCGATTCTTAAAAAAACGACAGAATGCGTTCGGCGTCATAAAGGCTAAATTAGCAACAGTTTCAAGGCTAATTTCCTGTTGGAAATTATTTATGACAAAATCAAAGATTACTTGTAATCGTTGTCCATCCCGATTACCTATTTTCTTAGGATAAACAAAACTGGTAAGAACTTCCCGTTCAGCTATGCACAGCTTTTTAATTAGTATCAAAAGATTTATAAACCGGGTTAATTTGTCCTGCTCTGGAAATTTGATCATTAAATCATGTACCATTTTTTTATCGGATAGCAATCTAAATCCATCATTGGCAATGTCAAAAAACCAATGTATCCCTTCAATATCAGGGAGTTCAAAAAAATCAGCTCCAAAAGAATCCCTAGTAAAAAAGAGGGAGATCATTTTAACATCCTTATCCGTTTTTTTACTTTGAAAGAGGTGTGGACAGTTAGAGCCAATCACAAAAAAATCATAGGCTGTGAAGTGATGAATACTATCACCTATAATTAATTTCCCTTGCCCTTTTAATATCAAACTCAATTGTAATTCTTCATGCTGGTGCAATTGATTGTAGAACATTTTTGATTCATCGACCTGTACAATCAAATTTTGGTTTAGGGGTTTGGGGATTTTAAAAGGAAGGACTTTCATATTGTCATTATATGCAAATATTAAACTTTAATAAGTGGTATATATGGTAAATGGGGTAATATACTCATAATAGTTGATAATATTGGTGTAACCATTAAATCGGAAACCGTAGTATTTTTGTACAACAACCATTTAAATAAAAAAGTTATGCAAGTACAATGGGAAGGTGTAATGCCTGCAGTGACCACTAAATTCAATGAGGATGATACGCTAGATTTGATAATGTTTCGCAAAAATATAGAAGCACAATTAAAAGCAGGTGCCAGCGGAATAATACTTGGGGGAACCTTAGGTGAAGCAAGTACATTAACTGATGATGAAAAACGAATCTTGATTCAGGAAACTGTAGCAATCGTGGATGGTAAAGTTCCTGTAATAATAAATATCGCGGAGCAAAGTACAAA
>CAZYQR010000266.1:0-4373 GCA_964649755.1 uncultured Maribacter sp.
GCTGCTGGGTCTTTTGCTATCAAATCAGTAGTCCCATATCTATATTTCAAAAACTCCTTCAAATTTTTCATTAAACTCCCAGTTTCCATATATCCAGCGGGTATTTTTTGGTCCTTTAGATATGCCGGTACATGAATTGCTCCGTGATCCGCAGTTAAGAAAACTGTATATTCATTTTGACCCACTTTTTTATCCAAAGCATTAAACAGTCGGGCTAAATCCCTATCCAATCTCACATAAGTATCTTGTATTTCCTTAGAATTTACACCATACATATGACCAACATAATCAGTGCTTGAAAAGCTCACCGCTAAGAAGTCGGTTATGGGATCAGACCCCAAATCTTCACCATCCAAAGCTGCAATAGCAAAATCAGCGGTTATGCTATTACCATAGGGAGTCGCTTTGATTATATCATATTTGCCATTACTATTCCATAAACTAGGAAGATCATGAGGAAATGTTGGGGCGTTCTGCCCAGTCAACAAACCTTCATATTTGTTATTGTCTAAACCACTTTCTAAATAAGTGTTAATATCCTTTAAAGTGGTCCAGGGCTTATTATAACTTTCCGCAGTATTGGATGCATTGAAATCAATGACCCACTTAGGTAAATCTTCCATATAAAATGTACTGGTAATCCAATTACCCTCATTCGCGCCATGAAACCAATAAGCAGCATTAGCGGTATACCCACCAGGCAAAACCGCTCCTCTATCTTTTAATGCGATGGCGATGGTTTTACTTCGCATTTGATAATGCAATCTAAGTTGGTCGGTGACTGTGGTAACTGTCATTCTATGGGGTGACATTTTGCCCGCATCCGTAGTTGTACCAACTGAATTAAAAGCATCATCTGATGCACAATATACCACTTGATCGGTTTCTTTGTCATACCAATCATTCCCTATAATGCCATGGGTAGCAGGCGTTGTACCAGTATAAACGGAAGTATGGCCAGGCCCTGTTTTTGTTGGCGCATAATTAAAGTGATTGTTTTTGCAGTTAAAACCATCATTGACCAACCTTTTAAAACCATCATCCTCATAATGGTTCCAAAAACGTGTTAGATAGTCATAACGCATTTGATCTACCACAATGCCCACAACCAATTTAGGAGAGACTCTTAAGTGATCTGAATTTTGAACCTTAATACCATTTTTGGGCTTTTTTTGAGCCACTATATCGTAAGTATTGTAGGTAAGGAAAATTGCTAATAAAAGGAGCGATAAACTATTCTTATACATAGGTAATAAATTGATTATACAAAAATATAGAAATAAACCCTTAAAAAATTAAATGAAGGTTAAAAGACATTCATTATTGCTATTTTTACCATCGTAAGTCTATATTTATTCTATGAATTACCTAGCATCAATTGGCAGCTATGCTATTATGATTAAAGAGGTTTTTAAAAAACCCACCAAATGGAGCATAATGAAGTCGTTGATCCTTAAAGAGATAGATGAACTCATCTTTGGCTCATTAGGTATTCTCATATTCATTTCTTTCTTTATAGGTGGAGTTGTGGCCATTCAAACCGCATTGAATATGACCAATGAACTTATACCGAAAAACCTGGTTGGGTTCGCTACAAGACAATCCATATTATTGGAATTCGCCCCAACATTCTGCTCGATCATCATGGCAGGTAAGGTAGGTTCTTATATTACCAGTAGTATTGGTACTATGCGGGTAACCGAACAAATTGATGCATTGGATGTTATGGGCGTAAATGCCTTGAATTACTTAGTTTTTCCAAAGATTATCGCCTTATTGCTTTATCCCTTCATTATTGCAATCGCAATGTATGTCGGGATTTTTGGAGGATGGTTTGCTGGCGTATTTGGGGGATTAAGTACAAGTGCGGATTTTATTGAAGGGGTACAGTTGGACTTTATTCCTTTTCATGTTACTTATGCTTTTATAAAAACCTTGGTTTTCGCCTTTATTTTGGCGACCATACCCTCTTTTCATGGGTTTTATATGAAAGGCGGTGCGCTTGAAGTAGGTAAAGCGGCAACAACTTCTTTTGTATGGACTAGTGTTGTTATTATCATTCTAAATTATATTTTAACGCAACTTTTATTAGGCTAATGATTGAGGTAAACGACATATATAAATCTTTTGGCGACTCCCATGTTTTAAAGGGCATTAGCACGGTTTTCGATAAAGGCAAGACCAACTTGGTCATTGGTCAAAGTGGCTCTGGTAAAACTGTATTTCTCAAATGCCTTTTGGGACTTTTTAGCCCAGATAAAGGCACCATTAGCCATGACGGAAGAATCTACTCCCAATTATCAACAAAGGAACAGCGAAATCTTCGTCAGGATATGGGAATGGTGTTCCAGGGAAGTGCCTTGTTTGATTCAATGACTGTTGAGGGTAATGTTATGTTTCCTTTGGAAATGTTTACCAAACAATCTAAATCGGAAATGCAGGATCGTGTCGATTTTGTGCTTAAACGGGTGAACCTAGAAGATGCCCACAAAAAATATCCTTCTGAACTTTCTGGGGGAATGCAGAAGCGGGTTGCCATTGCCAGGGCGATTGTCATGAACCCTAAATATCTGTTTTGTGATGAGCCCAACTCCGGGCTCGATCCAGGAACCGCTATAATAATAGACAATCTGATACAAGAGATCACAAAAGAATATGACATAACCACTGTCGTAAATACTCATGATATGAACTCGGTCATGGAAATTGGCGAGAAAATTATTTTCCTGAAAAACGGAATCAAGGAATGGGAAGGCACCAAAGATGAAATTTTTCAAACCAACAATGAAGCGGTAACCAGCTTTGTTTATTCCTCTGAACTATTTAAGAAAGTAAGACAGATGTATATTGAGGAGCGTGATTAATCCTGGATTACCTCTTTTAGTTGGATTGTACTGTCTTTCAACCTTAGTTTTAACCAATTATGCAGTTTTTTCGCATCAGCCACGGTTTGGAATCTTTTAGCATCCCGATTCCATTTAACTTCAAAAATCGGAATGGTATCGAGTTTATTAAAATCAGTTTGTATGGTTGGGGAAAACCCTAGCGATTCTAAGTTTTCATAATTGGTTTTAGCCTCTGCGCTAATATCTGCAAAAGGTATTGACAATCTTCCTAACTTGCCTAACTCCTCTTCCAATACTTTAATTCGTGCATCCTTGTCCACCAACTCGGTTTTTTGGGTTTCATACAACTGATCTACATATTTAAGCTGATCCAATTGTTCGTTTTTTGCCCCTTGGATAATACGAAGCTCTGTATCTTTCAATCGATCAAAACTTTCATCCTCATTCTTTTGCTTGTTCCAAGTAGCAATTACATTATCTGGAATGGTTTCATTGCCCATAAAGACCAGTTCAATAACAGGATTTTCACCCTTATTGAATTCGATATCCGTAAAGTCCTCCATAAACCGGCCTGAATCAGCAAATTGATAGGGGGCAACTTTCTCTTCAACGAAGTTTTGCGCTTGTTTCCTAAATAAAGATTCTTGTAAAGCACCCCAAAAAGTAATGCCCGCAGGTACCATTACCAAAATTGCAAATAAGGAGGCTACCCTACCTATTAGCCTTCTCTTTTTGGAATTCACATAGCGAACCATTGGAAAACGCAACAATTTCAAAACCAAAAAAGTTGCCAAGGCAATAAAAATTGTATTTATACTGAACAAATACATGGCTCCAGTAGCGTACTCATAATTACCAATGGCAAGGCCAAAACCTACTGTACAGAGGGGAGGCATCAAAGCCGTCGCAATGGCTACACCAAAAATTACCGAGGCAATGGTTCCCTTTTTTGCCCGTGCAATGACTAAAGCCAGTCCACCAAAAAAAGCAATAAGTACATCACGAATATCAGGTGCTGTGCGTGCCAACAGTTCCGAGGATTCATCGCGTAAAGGAAATATGGCGAAAAACAAATAGGCCGTTAATACGCTCAATACGACCATTACAACAAAGTTCTTCAATGACCTTCGCAATGTATCAACATCATTTACTGCTAAGGACAGGCCAATACCCAAGATTGGCCCCATTAAAGGTGAAATTAACATGGCTCCAATGACCACAGCAGTCGAATTGGCATTTAACCCTACCGAAGCAATAAAAATAGAACAGATCAAAATCCATGAGGTATGTCCTTTGAAAGGAATATCGGCAATAATTGCTTCTTTCGTTGCTTCTTGATCCGTATTTTTTCGAATATCAAGTAGTTCTGAAAGAAACTTTTTAGTACTTCCGAATAATCCTTGAATATCTTTTTTTACCTCTTCCGCACTTTCGCCTTCACTAAGTGGAATGTTACTTTCTTCGTTTAGATTTTCACTCATATTTAAGCATACTTATCGCCAAACTTATCTTTTACCTTGCCTAGTA
>CAZYQR010000267.1:0-4371 GCA_964649755.1 uncultured Maribacter sp.
ACCAATCGCTCACTTTCTGTATCCAAAGCCGAAGTAGCTTCATCCAAAATCATAATAGGCGGATTCTTAAGGACGGCCCTCGCTATAGATAATCGTTGTTTTTGACCACCACTCAGTTTATTGCCGCTATCCCCAATATTAGTATCATAACCATTGGGTAAGTCCATTATAAAACCATGCGCGTTGGCAATTTTAGCAGCCTCAATGATTTCTTCATCGGAAGCATTTTCCTTGCCCATGCTTATATTCCCTCTTACGGTATCATTGAATAAAATGGAATCTTGGGTGACCAACCCCATTAAACCTCGTAGTGATTTCTTTGAGATGTCCTTGATATTAGTCCCATCGATTTTAATCTCGCCCTCATTCACATCATAAAAACGGGTCACTAAATTGGCAATAGTACTTTTTCCACTTCCTGATTGCCCTACGAGAGCAACGGTTTCGCCTTTGGGAACATTCAGGTTGAAATTTTTAAGCACTAGATCATCTTCATATTTAAAGGAAATATTTTCTATAGCAATATTGGTTTCAAAGGTTGATTTATCTTCTGCATTTTTTTTATCGATTATGGAGTTTTCGGTCTCTAATACTTCCAATACGCGTTCCGCTGCCGCATTTCCTTTTTTTACCCCAAAGGAGGCTTTACTAATGGCTTTGGCCGGGGTCAGGATATTATATGCCAAACCCATGTAAGCAATAAAGGATGAGGCGTCCAAAGTCTTATCAATCAAAACCATTTTGCCACCAAACCACAATAGAACACCAATAACCAGTATGCCCAAAAATTCTCCTGTTGGGGAGGCTAAATTTTGGCGGTTCAACAGTTTGTTGGAAAAATTAAAAAATCGTTCTGTAGAAGTACTAAAGGTCCTAAAAAAGCGGGACTCCGCATTAAAGGCCTTTATAACACGTAGTCCACCTAGAGTCTCTTCTACTATAGAAAGAAATTCGCCCTGTTCTTTTTGAACACGATCCGACTTCTTTTTAAGTGATTTACCTATTCTCGAAATTATTGCACCAGCAATTGGAATAAAAATGAATACAAAAAATGTGAGTTTTGCACTGATTCCAAACATAATCAAAATAGTGAAAAAGATGGTCAATGGTTCGCGAACAATCAATTCCAAGATGGAAAGGAATGAGTGCTGTATTTCAAGCACGTCTGAAGTTATACGGGCAATAACATCCCCTTTTCTTTTTTCAGAATAGTAAGAAATAGGTAACTCCGTAATCTTTTGATACATACGATTACGAACATCTTTCAAAACACCATTTCGAAGAAATGTGATGAAATACATCGCCGCATAATTGAAAAAGTTCTTAAATAAAAACAATATCAAAACAAGCCCGATTACCAGCACTAGTCCTTTCATTTGATCATCTCCAGAATATTCGGTAACCCTAAAATTTATGTAATCCTGCAAATAATCCTTTAGCTGTCCAAAGTTGGTATAAACTGGCTCTTTTAAAACCTTTTTGTCCGGTTTAAAAAGGACGTCAAGCATAGGAATCAGGGCAGCAAAGGATAATGCACTGAACAATGCATAAAGTATATTGAAGAAAATATTAAGAAATCCGTATTTCTTATAAGGTTTCGCAAAGCGAAGGATTTTCTTGAAATATTCCATTAACCGAGTTTCAATTCGCTAACAATACGATTGATTTTCACTTCCAATTCGTTTCTTACTTTCTTAAAATTAACAGCATTGTCCAAATTTGAATTTATACTGAAATAGAATTTGATTTTCGGCTCAGTTCCACTTGGTCTGGCAGCCATTCGAGTGCCATCTTCAGTCGTATAAATCAATACATTAGATTTTGGAATATCGATAGTTTCAGTTTTCCCGGTGATTAGATTCGTAGCTATTGAAGCATTGTAATCATGGATCCATTCTACTTTTGATCCATCAATTTGCTTGATAGGATTTTCACTATAATCGATCATCATTTGTTTTATTTCCTCGGCACCACTGATTCCTTTTTTAGTCATTGAAATCAATTTTTCCATATAAAAGCCATAATCAACATAACAATCAATCAGGTCTTTATAGAAAGAACTGCCATTGGCTTTGGCATTAGCAGCAATTTCACAGGCCAGTAGGGTAGCGGTAACCGCATCTTTATCCCTAACGAAATCACCAACCATAAACCCAAAACTTTCTTCCCCACCACCTACAAAATTTTGCTGAGGGAAATCCTTTATCATTTTGGCAATCCATTTGAAGCCCGTCAAAGCAACTTTGCACTCTACATTGTATGCCTCTGCCAATGCTATCATCATCGGTGTTGAAACTATGGTTGAAGCAATGAACTCATTGCCTTGCATGCCTTTTTCCTTTCGTTTTTCCAAAAGAAATTTGGTCATCAACATCATGGTCTGGTTACCATTGAGCAATTCCATTTCCCCTTCTAGGTTTCTGACTGCAATTCCTAGTCTATCACCATCGGGATCTGTACCTACCACCATGTCAGCTCCGATTTCCTGTGCTTTCTTTATCGCCATTGATAAGGCCTCTGGCTCCTCCGGATTCGGTGAAACAACCGTTGGGAAATTCCCGTCCGGTTTTGCTTGTTCCTCGATGATAGTTACGTTTTTGTATCCTGACCGCTTTAAAACCTCTGGAATGGCAGTAATTGAAGTGCCATGTAAAGAAGTAAAGACAATATTGAAATCATCCTTGCCAGCAGCATTGAAATTCCCATTAGCTACGCAGGCGTTCATAAAGACTTCGTCAACTTCGGTATCGATCATTTCAATTAAACTTTCATTTGCATTGAAATCTATGTCCTCGTAGGCGAGTTTTTCAATCTCTGCTATAATCTCCCCGTCTTGTGGAGGTACTATCTGTCCACCATCGGTCCAATATACCTTATAGCCATTATATTCAGGTGGATTATGTGAAGCAGTTAATACAATGCCAGCATGGCAATCTAGGTGTCTCACAGCAAATGATAGTTCAGGCGTGGTTCTCAACTCAGAAAACAGAAAAACTTTAATACCATTGGCCGAAAAAACATTGGCCACTGTTTTGGCCAGCGTATCGCTATTGTGTCGACAATCATATGCAATGACTACTTTTGGATTTTTACCAGCATAAACTTTCTTTATATAATTACTTAAGCCTTGAGTGCTCTTACCAAGTGTATATTTATTTATTCTATTAGTGCCAACACCCATAAGCCCCCGCATTCCTCCAGTCCCAAATTCCATGTTCTTATAGAATCGGTCTTTTAATTCTTCTGGCTCGTTTGCAATTAGGTTTTGAATTTCAGTCTTGACATCGTCATCAAAAAAATCAGTAAGCCAACTTTTGGCAGTATTTAAAATAGCATCCATTTGATTGTAATTTTGATATGTTAATTTACGAAGAATATTGTTCTTCCTTTTCAGAAAGATTCAATTCTTCAGATATACTATAGCGTTTTTCGTTTTTCCTGGAACGAACCATAATTTCACCTAAAAATCCGGCCAAAAACAGTTGTGTTCCGATGACCATAGCAGTTAATGAAATGTAAAATTCAGGCCTTTGGGTAATGAGTCTCGCGGTTGGATTGATTAAAATTTTGTCAATACCCAAATAAAGTGCAAAACCGAAACCAATGATGAACATAACAACTCCGAGTGCCCCAAATAAGTGCATTGGTCTTCTTCCGAATTTTGAAACAAACCAAATGGTAATCAAATCTAAAAATCCATTTATAAATCTTTCCATACCAAATTTAGTTTTACCATATTTTCGTGCTTGATGCTGCACTATTTTTTCCCCTATGTTTCCGAAACCAGCACTTTTGGCCAAAACAGGTATATACCGGTGCATTTCACCACGTAATTCTATATTTTTAATGACGGTTTTTTTGAAGGCTTTTAATCCACAATTGAAATCATGTAGTTGAACCCCAGAGGTTTTACGCGCTGCCCAATTGAAAAGTTTTGAAGGAATATTTTTGGTTATGACGGAGTCATACCGCTTTTTCTTCCAACCTGAAACAAGATCGAAATCTTGATTTTTTATCAAATCATATAATTCTGGAATTTCTTCCGGATTATCCTGAAGGTCAGCATCCATAGTGATTACAACATCACCTTTGGCGGCCTTAAACCCCGCATGTAGGGCCTGTGACTTACCAAAATTCTTTTTAAAACGAAGCCCTTTTACGTTCGGGTTTTTAACGGAAAGCTTGGTGATAATCTCCCAAGAGGCATCGGTACTACCATCATCAATAAATAGAATTTCATATAAAAAACGATTGGATTGCATAACGGCTACAATCCAATCGTGCAGTTCTTTTAATGATTCTTCTTCGTTAAGTAATGGTATTACTATAGATAGGTTCATTGATTACTTCTGAATTTCTTTTCAAAAGTAC
>CAZYQR010000268.1:0-4363 GCA_964649755.1 uncultured Maribacter sp.
TCTCGAGTACAGAATGCTTCCCATTTAGTGGGGCATTTTCGTTTATATGCATATTCATACTCCCCTTATTTGCCTACCTTTAAAACACATTTTGCAATACCTAATGAAAAAGAAGCCACTAAAGATTATTGGAACACTACTAGTTTTACCAATACTCCTTATTCTTGCCTGTAATCTTACTATAGATGTGGCAACCAAAGGCAAAACCTTCTCTTCCATTGATAACATTCCCAAAAATCGCGTTGGCTTGGTTCTGGGCACTTCAAAAAGAATCACAACCGGACAAGCAAACCCGTATTACTCTAACCGCATTAAGGCTACAGTACAACTTTTTGAAGCTAACAAAATAGATTTTGTTCTTGTTAGCGGAGATAACGGCAGTATTTATTATAACGAACCTACGACCATTCAGAAAGACCTCATCGCGAATGGTATTCCAAAAGACAGGATTTTTCTGGATTATGCAGGTTTTCGAACTTTGGATTCTATGGTCCGGGCGAATGTGGTTTTTGGGTTGGATAGTGTTACCGTGATATCCCAGAAATTCCATAATGAAAGAGCCATCTATTTGGCGAAGCAGAAAGGCTTACATGCAATTGGCTTTAATGCAAAGGATATTAAAGGGCAACAAGGGTACAAAGTTCAGTTTCGAGAATATTTTGCACGTGTAAAGGTCTTTATAGACCTATTATTGAACACAGAACCCAAGTTCTATGGGAATAAGATTGAAATAAAATAATCCTTAGTTTAATCTCAAATAAAGAAATATTTTAAAACAAACAATACCTGCATGACGGTCGGTATACTCGATGGAAACCTTAGAGGCGTTTTTCTTTTTTTATTTCGATCCAAAGGTCAAAAATCAATATTCTATACTTGGATTCCCGCTTTACTGAAATGTATTCAGCATAAATCGCGAGAATGACAATATTATCGGAACCCTCGACGCCCGTCCGACCGGAACGGGCGGGCAGAGCATCGAGGAATTCTTTTAAATTAAAAAGTTTATTTTAGGCATAACAATTTCCAGCCATGTCAAAAATTAAAACGCTCATTAAAAATCTTGGTCCGGGGCTTTTATTCGCCAGTATGGCCATTGGCACCTCCCATTTGGTATTATCTACAAAAGCCGGTGCCCAATATGGGTGGCTTATGGTTATCCCCATTGTCCTTGCAAATATTTTCAAATACCCCTTTTTTGAATTCGGAGTTCGCTATACCAATATTACTGGTAAAACACTAATCGAAGGCTATCTAAATCGTGGCAAAGGTTATTTATTGTTTTACGCCTTTATAACCCTGATTACCACATTTACCATATTAGCGGCACTATACACGGTAACGGCAGGTTTGTTTATAAATCTGTTCAGCATATCGAATGTTTCAATAAGTGGAGTCGCTTTGGGCCTGTTTGTTTTTATCTCGGGACTGCTCATTATTGGCCGGTATAAATTTCTGGAGATTTCATTGAAATTTGTTGTTTCAATACTATTTGTCGCATTAATCGTCACAACTGCCCTGGTGGTATTCAATGGCAATGTAACGCCTGTAGAAGGATTTACCCCTACTCCCATTTTTAATGAAGTGGGAATATTGTTTTTAATTGGATTGATGGGTTGGATGCCTACAACTGTTGAAGCCTCAAGCTGGGTTAGTTTATGGAGTATTGAAAAATGGAAAACAAGCGGTAGAAAGCCGTCTTTGAAGGAATCACTTCAAGAATTTAATGTAGGCTACTTTTTAACTGCTATTTTGGCCATATTCTTTTTGGTCATAGGTTGGATGACCCTGTATGGAACCAACACCGAATTAAGCGGCAATGCAGTAACTTTTGCGGATCAAGTGGTACAAATGTTCACTACCCATATAGGACCATGGGCTTATATATTTATAGCGGTTTCAGCCTTTGCAACTATGTTCAGCACTTGCATGACAGCCCATGATGCGGTCGCTAGGGTAAGTTTGGATATCATAGATTTACTGAACCCAAAAACCAAACTGACGGGAAAAAAAGGCTATTTTGCCCTAGGGGTAACTGTATTGGCCTTTATTAATTTCTTGGTTATCGCCGCCTTTAGTGCCAATATGGGACAATTGGTCGCGCTCGCAACTTTTGTTTCATTCGTAGTCGCTCCGATAATAGGTTATATGAACTTAAAAAATGTTATGAGTTATGAAATACCGGGAGAATTTAGACCAAAAAAAGGTTTACAGTGGCTTACCTATTTAGGGATACTATTCCTAGGATTATTTTCAGTATACTATTTTTGGATGGTCATTTTTTAATGAACGTGCTGGATACTACACCATAGGATTATAACTCATCAAAATTAGCAATTACGATATGCGTCCGCTCGTTTTGATTGTGTAGAAATTCTAGACAATAGACACCATCTGCGCAATTATTAATCAGTTTATCCTCTCCAAAACCGATTGTATTAATGTTCGATGAGGAGAGACCGTTTTTAGTAAGATACATTTTAATGGCATCCGCACGTCTTTGGGAAAGCTGACTATTATTCTTATTGCTACCATTACTATTCGTATGTGATTCTATAGACAGTTTTAATTGCGGAAATCGTTGTACTGCGTCAACTACTTTATCCAATTCAATTTTAATTTTAGGTGTAATATCCGATTTCCCTTTGCTAAAATAGAATTTTTGAATTTTCACCACCTTTTTCCCTTCTTTTTCTGTCAATAAATCGTCAATAGATGAAAGTCCTATATTGAAGGCTCCTTTCTGTACACTATCATATTCACTTTCATTGTATGTAACTGAAAAAATGGAATATCTGTCCTTGGTAGCCTGTACCGTAACTTCTTTCCTCCAAGGAATTTCAAACCTAAAATCCCCATTTTCGTTGGTATATACCTCTTTAATGACACCTCCTTCTTCATCTAATAGTCTTAGCTGTGCTTTTAAAATACTTCCGTTTGATTTAAGATTCACAACTCGACCTTTTAAAGAAAATGTCTTTAAACCCAGGTCTTCTTTTACTCTGAAGCCATAAATATCATCATTGCCTTTGCCGCCCGTTCTATTTGAGGAAAAGTAGCCTAAAAGCCCTTCAGAACCAATGTCCTTGAGAATAAGACCAAAGTCATCAAATGTTGTGTTTATACCTTTACCTAGATTTACAGGTATACCAAAAGAGCCGTCGGAATGCATATTTGCTTTATACATATCCATACCCCCGATGCCATAAAAAACATCTGAAGAAAAGTATAGGCTGTTATCTAAAATATACGGAGCAATTTCGTTTCCTGGAGAATTCACCCCTGGGCCCAAATTCGTAGGTTCAGACATGATCTGCCCATTATTGGTATAGACAAAGTAAATATCAGTGCCACCAAAGCCATCCTCAAAGTTGGCTGCAAAATATAATTTAGAAGACTTGGCGTCATAAAAAGGATAATAGAATGATGTGCTCAAATCCTTAAGAAGAAAACGCAGTTCACCCTGAGTATCAGTCATCCCAATGGCTAGCGAATTTTTGCCATTATCATCAAAACGAAGCTCACCGCCTTGGGTATTGGACAATGTGTAAAACAATTTTCCTGTTTCTTCTGAAAAGAAAGGTGTAGCTTCATGAAACTTTGAATCAGGAATTTCTGTAAAAGAGCTTGCACTAAAAACATTACCATCATCATTAATACGCGCAACATAAATATCTAAAAACGATTCTCCTGTAGGTTCATAGGTACTTTTTAATTTCTGTACCCTTCCGCTACTAAATAGTAGCCTATCCTTATAAAAGGCCGGGGAAAAATCGGTTTGAGGACTATTAGCATCTAAATTGAAAACTTGAAAAGTGGATGCATTATCATTACTTGAATTCAACAATTCATAATTAAACTCTGTATTCTCTAATAACTCATTTGAAAATGACGCTTGTCTTGAGCTTAGAAAGGCCTTTACCCTGTCGGTATTAGATGTTTTCGCCAAGCTTTGCAACATCTTATTAAAACGATTGTTAGACATTGTTGTGTCTCTTTTATGCACGTCTAAATAGATTTTGGAAGCATTTTGGAAGTTTCCCAATTTGTAATAGGAATCGGCTAGGTTCAATAGTTGACCATTCCTCAATGGCGCATTGACCATTTCGTTTTGATACTCTACAATTGCATTTTTATAATCATAGCCATAAAATAAAATATCTGCCTTCGATTTTTTTTCTTGGGCGAAAGATGTCGCTAGTATCGTAAAACAGAATAATATTAAAGCCTTTGTTTTCATTTTACCTCTTCGTTTAATTTTAAAAGAATCTTGGGGTGTCTATTTGCTTAGGCTTACCTTTTGCATTTTTGGTTTTGGGCTGTCTGCTATTCCCTCCTTTACCAAGATAAAACTTAAGTATTA
>CAZYQR010000269.1:0-4357 GCA_964649755.1 uncultured Maribacter sp.
ACTAGAGATACAATAATATTTTTCATAAAATACTGATAATCAATATTTTAGAAATAAAAAATATAGAAAAACCCAAGTTTTATATGAAACCTCGTTTTCTTGCCTCCTCGATGAGCTCTATGTCATTACCGTGCTCAATGCCAAAAAGGTGCTTTAATTGTCGTTTTCTAGATTCGACGGTTGTAGTTGCTGCCGAAATCAATGGACCAATATCCTTGGTTCGTGTACCCGTTGAGATATGATGCAAAATCTTTTTATCGATTTCATCGACCATATCAAGGTCATTGGTCATCTTTTTGCGTATTGCTGATAAAGCACTGGCTGTGTAATACGGTGGTCTGGTCATAACCGTGCGGACCATTGCACAAAGCGATTGTTCATCAATCTCAGATTTTACCATGTACCCATCCGGATCGACCGTCTTAAAAAGACTATTTATGCGGTAGCTATCACTAAAAGAAGACATGAATACCACTTTGGAACTAGGGACTTTTTTACGCGCGTAAATCCCCAAATCCTCACCACTTCGCGTATCATTGGAGTGAGCAGGGAATAATGATATATCAAGTAAAAGGATATCGTAGGGTAATGAGCGGGCGGAAAAATCGATTTTTTCTATGGCCCCTTCAAAGGTATTTACTGTATCAACCTTAACTTGAAAGTCTTCAAACTCAGAACCTTCTAAAATATATTTATAGCCCATGGCAGTCATCGCATGGTCATCTACTGATAAAAGTCGTACAATCTTCATTATTCACCCAATAATTACTATTCAATATTCATTAAACTTGCTCTTCAACCGTAATCTTCGGGTGTTCTATGTAATCCTTTAAAGGAATATTAAAAGTAATTGTTGTTCCCTTGTCAACAATACTATTTATATCCCAGTCACCATTTAATTTACCAACCCTTGACTCAATATTTCGCATCCCAATTCCTTTTTTTCCGGCTTTGGCTATAAAGCCTTTTCCGTCATCGGCAATGGTAACATTCAGCAAATCATTTGTCCTTACAAAGTTAACCAATATTTTCTTACACTCCGAGTGTTTGACAGCATTTTGCAACGTTTCTTGAACCATACGATATAAGTTGATTTTAATTTCACCCCTTATTGAATCCCAATCAAAGGAATCATCATAATCAAAGCCGTGTTCAATGCCATTGGCATTGCCAACAGATTGCAACAAATCTTTTATTGAATTTATAAAATTATTGATATTTTGATATGCTGCATGACTTAATTCATGGGAAATTGCCCGTACTTCCCCTTCGACCTCCTTAAGTGCGGAAATAGCAAGGGCCCTCTCCTCAACAGCTTCTTCATTGGTTCGCTTGTTTAGGCCAGTCAATACCATACGAGCACCCAACATTTTCCCAAGAACACCATCATGTAACTCCTCGGAAATTCTTTTCTGCTCCATTTTTTTGGTGTCCTCTATCTTTTGTTTTTGGGAAAGCATTAAATCAAAGATTTCCTGGTTACTGGCCTGCTGCTGTTGCTGAAAGCGTAGTGCCTGGTTTTTAACCCGTTGGTTTATTATTATATAAACAGCCAAACCAAGTATAAAGACACACACGGCTATACCTGTCCAAATTTGTTTTTTACGTGTAAGTATTTGGTTCTCGGCACTTACCTCGGAGGTTTCAAAACTTATTCTTGTAAATTTATCTCTTGCTTGACGTTCTTCTTGGATTAATTTGTCATTCAGTTGAATATAATCCAAGGTATGCTTCATACTATTTTCCTTATCTAAATAAACCAATATTCCTAAAGTTTCGAACAAGCGCTTATTATTACTGCTTTGGATAGCGAACTGTTCTGCTAATTTAGCATTGGCTAAAGCTTTTACTGTATCGTTTTGTACCATATAATATTCTGCCAAACTAAAATAGCTTTTGGCCATACCGGCAAGGTCATTTTCTTCTTTTCTGATTTGTAAGGCTTCCAATAATTGGTCTTTAACCCCAAGAGTATCGCCAGCATTTATCCTGCTCGTGGCTAAATTATCAAGATACTTGGCATAATCTTTAGGACTGTCAATTATCAAACTATCTGCCTTTAATGCGTTCTGATAATAAGGAATGGCTCGCAAGAACATTTTTTGTTCCTTAAAAACATTACCAATATTGTTTTGAAGCATGACATATAATGAATTCCTTATTTTTTTATTTTCAACATTATTGAGGTAATTTTGGGCATTTTCAAAATAACCCAATGCTCTATTATATTCTTTTAGTTCGCTGGAAATCGTTCCTAAAAGACTATAACAATTATGAAGACGCCTATTTTCTTCTAAGGGTTTTAGGAGTTCAATGGCCTTAAAAGCATTTACTTCAGCGCCAGTATAATCTTTTACATCGACCTGGGATTTTGCCATATTGTATAACATTCTTCCTGAAAAGAAATCATCACCAATTGCATCATATAATAAGTGGGCCTCCCGATAATTGTAATAGGAACTATCCCGTAATTCATTATTCTTGAAAAATGTGCCTAGGTCCCAGTGGGCCTCAGCATGCCTTACGCTATCATTGACATTTTTGGCAAACACAATACTTTGTCTATTTGTTGTTCTAAACATCAAAGAGTCTTTTAATCGTAAATAAGCTAAAGACAGTTGTGAAAAATACTTTGGTTTGAGCGTATCATTCTTACTATTTGAAGCTGCGGTATGTGCTTTTTGTAATAGTAAGGCTCTTTCTTCTAATGGGATAGTCCTGTTTTTTCCTTGATCAATTAAGATAAAAATACTATCATTATCAATTGCCGTAGAAATTTCTGAATTGTCGGCACTTTGATTGCAGGCCAATGCCAGAATGGTAAAAATAATCAGTACTGCCCATTTAGGGAATAATAAATACTTTGGTCGGTTCATAGCAATATGCAACAAGAGTATCTAAGATAATAAAAAATGGCCTTAAATTAATATTTAAGGCCATTTTATCAAAAAAATCTTACTGGATTAGGAATTCCCCCTGTCATCGCTTTCATGTGCACAATCATCACATGCCAGTTCGTTGTTATAAAGTGAATTACCCCTATCATCTGATTCATGTGCGCAATCATCGCAGGTGATGACTTCTTGATCTTGAATTTCATTTTCTGTTGTTGTAGCGAATAATCCTACTGTCATTGCAACAACTGCTAAAATACTTAGTGCTCTTCTCATAATGTATAATTTAAGGTTTCGGTTTTATTGAATATGCTGTAAAGCTAATAAGCATTGAGGCTCATCGATGTAAGGAAAACCTTATAAATTTTGAGGTTTATGGATTATTTTTAAGAATTAGAACAATTTTTCAAAAAAATCCATTAAAAGTTACCTTATATAACAAAATGTTCGTTTTTATATAAGGTTTTACACAAGAATTGTCTGGAAATTATAAGGCTAGTTGGAGAACCTTATAAAAAATAAGGTATTCGTTAAACAACTGGATTAGGCCAATTTCGTTGACAGAAAAATCCGCAACATGTTTAATTTATGATGATTTAGTTTTCCGGAGTGAATTCATAAGCCCCAATATCGGGTAAGACGGTTCTATTGGTTCCTAAAATGTCTAACGGGACTAAAAGCGCATCTTCTATTTTCGCAATGTCCTTGGCAGCAGAAGTCTCACCAATCCAATAGATATTTCGTGTAATATCTTTAAAATCAAGATCTTGATTCAATATGACCTGATTGTAATATGTGTTATCTGAAAAGTCGTATAAAGGATTTCCATTGAACTGATTTGAGGATTCCTGAAATTTAATAAGGGAGTGATCGAATAAAAAATTAAATGCGTTTATATCGTTATCTCGAAGCGAAAGTTCTAAAGCACTATTTCCATCAACAATACAATTCTTAAAATCCGCTTTGATTAGATTACCTGCGAGTGCTGTATTATGATTATCAATTAGTAAGGCCGATCCTGTTCTAAAGCCATGGACCCAGTAGTTGGCGATTGTAGCGTGTGTAAATGAATAAATTCCGCCTAAATTTAAATGTAACGAAACGTTCCCTGAACCCCCGAGTATTACATTCTCTGCAACTATATGGCTATTCTTGGACCAAAGATTAGTATTTGCACTGTTATAAATTTGGGTGTTCCTTATTGACAAAGTGGGGGACAGGAGTAATCCATCTCCTTCAACCAATAATCCGGTTGTGGCATTTTTCAGGGTCAAATAAGAAATGGTATTATTAATGCTTCCCTCAGATAACCATATGGTTCCCCATTGTCCAGGGATATTTGAAAACTCTGGTTCCAAGCGGTCTCCTTCAAAAATCACTTCATTTTCCAAAAGCTCTTGATCAAGACTCAAGGCTCCATTTACATTAAATGAAGCACCATCGGATATATAAATACCAGAATC
>CAZYQR010000270.1:0-4342 GCA_964649755.1 uncultured Maribacter sp.
AACTAAGTCTTCAGATAGCTGAGGATAAATCAAATGGATTGTTGCCTTTTATAGTTTTTGGTTCTGCTGGCACCACGGATACAGGGGCCATTGATCCCTTGGAATCAATTGGAATCATTGCCAAGGAAAATGACCTATGGTTTCATGTAGATGCTGCTTACGGCGGATTTTTTATGCTATCGGATACTTATAAGCCAGCCTTTAAGGGTGTTGAATTATCCGATTCAATTGCGATTGATCCACATAAGGGATTGTTTCTTTCTTATGGTATCGGGGCAATTTTAATAAAGAACACCAAAGCTTTATATCAAACCCACCGCTTTACGGCTAATTATATGCAAGATGCCTTCACCTTGGATGAAGATCCATCACCGGCCGACCTTTCCCCAGAGTTGACGAAACATTTCAGGGGTTTGCGCATGTGGATATCCCTTCAATTATTGGGCGTAGCTCCTTTTAGGGCCGCTTTGGAGGAAAAAATATTATTATGCCAATATTTCTATAAAGAAGTGCAAAAATTGAGATTTGAAGTGGGCCCTAAGCCCGATTTATCGATTGCCATTTTTAGATATGTTCCCAAAACTGGGAATGCTAACGCTTTTAATCAACGTATTGTTGATCAAATAATGCAAGATGGCCGTATCTTTTTATCTTCCACAACCCTAGATGGGGTATATTGGATTCGATTTGCCGTTTTATCGTTTAGAACGCATTTGGAACAGGTAGACTTGGCTTTACGATTACTAAAGAAATTGGTCTGATTTAAATTGAGTTTTATTTTCCACCATTAGTCCAATCTAACGGATGATGGGGTTTTTATACCCACTGAACAAATCGCCATAATGTGCTATTTGCCAATCTGCCACCTGTTTCATTACTTTTTTAACCTCCGTAGGATTTATTTCTTGGCCATATGAGATATTTATTATACCTAGAATAATGAAAGCTATTAATAATCTTGCTTTTTCATTGTATTATAAATTGTATAAAAAATATTAAAGTTTACCTCCAATTACATATTTAACCTCTAGTATCATTAAGGTTAAAATTGGATTATATCTTTTAAGTTGATTAAGATTTCTAAATTTCAATCTGCTTCTATCGAAACCATAGCCTCATCACCCTCATTTAATTCAATAAGGACATATGAATAGGGTCTCCCATGACTAATGCCATGCAAGCTTTTCTTTTTATCACCATTCAAATATAAAAACTCGTGTGTCCCTGAAAATTGTGCCGACCATTGTATGGTTTTGCCTTCCAAATTTTTTGCTATAGATTTTGATAATGCCCTATGGGTAACCTCAATTTTATTGGAAAGTATAGGAACATTTTTCATTTTGGCCCATTCATTACTATTTTCCACTCTTGATAAGGTAGAAAATGTATATGTCGCGGCGTTCACATTGAGTCCCATTAAACCTCTTGTTATATGCTCAATTACTGTAAACGAATTTTCTGGGTAATCCCTTCTTTTATTCTTTGGACTGCATAAATCAATAATCATCTCATTGGCCATTGCCGTATCGCCATTTTCATAAAACATAATAGGTAAGTATGATTTTAATTCGACTATAAGCTTACCAAAATTATCTTTGTAATTCTTGATGATTCCATCGATTTTCGACTGGTCTTCAATCACATCAAAATAATACAAATAGTGTAAATAAGCCCCATTGCTACCAACCATAAAATAGTCGAATGTGTTATCGGCATATTGTATAGAACGGTATTCCTGTTTTTCAGAATCCCACCAAAATTCATTCAAGAATTTTCGTTCTTCTTGAGCCTTAATTGAGTAAGCATTGGATTTTTTTGAATCTCCAGAAATCTTTAAAATTTTAGCATACGCTTTGTAAGCAGAAATCAACGAAGCTGTCATATCAATCCCCAACAAGGTTTCACCTCTACCACCTTCATTGTAAGTAGGGATGCCGCGTTTATTCCCAAATCTTGAATTTGTATCTTCTTTGTTTGTATGCATAGATCGGTCACGTGCTAATACTTCATTTGCACCCAAATCCCAATGGTCCACATATTCGTTCATACTCAAATCGTAAAAATTCCTTAAATCCGGATGCTCTAGATAAGCCTTATTTCCCGTCCAATTGTATAGCCGAAAGGCATTATAAGTAACATCAAAGTTAGCGGGTAGGTTATACCAAAAGTCTTTCTCGTTTTCATAGTCAACTGGAGCAGGTTTGTCATGTCTATTAATTTCCCAATACGTACAATAATCTGTTTCTTCAGATATATTCTGGGCAAATTTCACGAACATATTCAAGTTATGTTTCCCTAATCCCAAAATTTCTGCCCCTATTGTTTGGTGAGAAACATCTCGCATACAAAAAGCTTCGCGATTTGGAAGAGCGGCCTCATACCAAAATCCCACAGGGTCAGTGCCATCATGTGCAAAGGAAAGTGCCTTGTTTTTAGCCCACTTAAAGGCCTTAACCAATTCCTTGTTAGAAGCGTTGAATTCCAATTCTGAAGAATTAATTTTTAACTTTTTTTCTTTTGTCTTATTTGGTTGATTGCCGCAACTTTGCGCCAAAAATCCAAGAATAAGAATTATCCAAAAGTTTGATTTAACCATAGTTTTATTTTGACGTTTCAGATTCTTGAAATTGTGAGCTTCTTGAGATTTTACAATATAAAAATACATTTACTTTATCTTTAAGCCCCATTAATTCAAAATTTCTAAATTAAATTGGATGGCTTTCGTCCTGAAATTTTATGTGCCCTTTGCTCAGCGCAAGTGGGATGCCACGGCCCAAAAGAAGTTTAAAAAAAATTCTTAATAGTGTTTAAATCCTTAATATCCGTTTCCAAGAAGTAGGTTTTCAATTTATTTTATCTTTTGTTGTATGCTGTTTTAAGTGTAATAATTTGTATGCAGCCATCATAACAATGTGAGCAACATTAAGTAGGAAGTTTTTTTTGATGATAATGAATCCGCTTCGCTAGAAAAATTCGTTGATTTTCATAAACCATGTGAGTGATACTTTTTTTGAGTCTAAACTTTAAATGAATAAAGAAACAAAAGGTAATTATGCCTATTCATTTTTTTTTAATCCTTGGATCACAATATTCCCAGTCCCTGATTTATCGCAAGGATAGCTAAATGCCTTTCGGGCTTTTTTCGGATTATTAATAGTTTCATAGAACCGGTCAAGAAACTTAAGCGTTTTACTTTGGTAACTACTGCTTAATAATGGGTTGCCGTCATAGAGCGCATAAAAATCATCTTTAAGTCGGTTGAAAGTTTCAAATACCGCTTTGAATTGATTCATTTCCGGTATACAATACCCCCTGTATCTTCGCTGTTGTGTAGAGCTCAGTTGAAGTTCTAGTGCTGGCTTGGCATATGGTGCCCTCACAATTCCAGCATGATCAAAATCATAAGGTATTGCAATAGGTAAGCTTGTGGAATCAGTGGTAATCAGCTTAATATTTTGTTGGAACCGTACTGACCAGTCAGTGTTACCAATCATATATTCGAAAACGGCCATTTTCAAAAAGTCCTCTTTTTGGGTGCCCTCAGGACGCAGCCCAATTTTCTCCATAGCGCTGGACTGATTTCGCTTGGCCATCTGCTTTTCTTCTTCCAACAGAATTCCGTAATAGGGTATCGAGCTTTTGTTTTTTACAGTGTCCTGAAAGATGACCTTCACCAGCCTCGATTTAAAACTCCTTGGCGTGATAAGATTATACAATTTGTAAACTAAGTATTCATAAACAACGTACTTTTCACCTTGGCAAGGTGTTACCAATTTCACTTTGTCCTGGCCTTCAAAAACAGAACTTTTTGGGATAGACGATTTTTCAAAATTCAGTAATATTGGAGGGTACTTGCAGTTCGATGAAATCTTGCGAAAGTGCCCTCGGGTTTTAATTTTAATCGGGATGTTAATCGTGTTTAGATCAGCTTTGTATTGTAAAGTTGCCGAGTGGTATTTGGGATCATCTCCACGATCCTTGAATACTTTCTTCAAGTCGCCTCGCAAATTCAACGCTATTACTTCATCAGCATCAAAAAGATTTGATGACTGGCCCAGCGTAGTGCTCAATAGAAAGAAACACAACAAGAAAAGAAGAGCGTGTTTTATTTCTCCATTTAAAAACCTAGCGAAATTGGTAAATATGATGGCGGCTATTTCGGCAATTTGGATCATATAGATCTTTTAAAGGATATCTAAGTTAAGGAAATATCTGCCAGAATTAGAAATCGTTATCATTGGTTATTATAAAATGCGTTTCAGTGCATTTTATCTTCTGTTGCCAGCCGTAAGATATTGTTATTTAAGCTGCCCTTAACTTCCTTTCTTTTTTTGTAATTCCT
>CAZYQR010000271.1:0-4330 GCA_964649755.1 uncultured Maribacter sp.
CGAAAAGCGCTTGAAGCTCGAAAGCGAACCAGACGAGCGGGCCGACCATCCGGTAATTTCGCAAATGCATCATTTGTTGGTGCAAAGACTGTAAAAGGCCCATCACTTTTTAAGGTGTTTACCAAATCTGCTGCCTTTACAGCAGCTACTAAAGTGGTAAAATTTTCGTTACCTGCGGCAACATCAACTATAGTATTGGAAACAACAATACCTTTAGTAATACCTGTTAAAGCTGTTTCACCAGCATTTTCAAGACTGTTCATGGCAGTTTCATTTTGAGCATAAGAGGAAGCCATAATCCCTACTAAGGCCAAAGCAGTTAAAGTTTTAATCATTTTCATAACATTCTTTTTTATATTCATTTCAAAAGTATGTCTATAATCAACAGCTAAATCACAATTTTTGTTTAATATTTTTAAATTTTTGTTAAACATTATATAAATAAGCCATAAAAAGTCGGGTTATAACCAAATCGGAAATAAACCGAACCGCTTTTGTAGAAATCTTCCTATGGAAGAGTTACCAAACACATTGTTTTATCTTGAAAAATGGAAAAGAGATATTTTTGGCTTAGTTAGCCACTTCACTAATAAATTTTAACCTATAAAGTCTAAGATCTTCCTCTTCATACTCCCCATCAAATTCTTCCATGGCTTCCTCCAAATCATCACTAGCAGCTTCAAGAAAGTAATCGTGCATCTCTTCTTGTTGATCCTCATCTAAAACCTCATCTATATGGTATCCAATATTGAGCTTGGTACCACTATAAACTATCTGTTCCATCTCTTTGATCAACTCAGGAATTTCAAGTCCCTTGGCAGAAGCAATATCCTCCAAGCTTAATTTTCTATCAACATTTTGAATAATGTATAGTTTTAACCCGGAATTGGCTCCTGTACTTTTAACCACCAGGTCATCTGGACGTATAATTTCATTTTCCTCGACATAGGCAGCAATTTCATCAACAAAAGGCTTTCCATACTTTTTAGCCTTACCCTCGCCTACTCCGTATATATTCAACATTTCTTCCATTGAAATGGGATATTTCAATGCCATATCATCTAAAGATAGATCTTGGAAAACAACAAAGGGCGGGACACCTAATCTATCAGCCTGCGATTTACGAAGCGATTTCAATATCTTTAACAGTTTCTCATCAGAAACTCCTCCTTTAGAAGCACTTACTAAAGCCTCATCCCTCTCTTTGCTATATTCATGATCTTTGGTCATCATGAACGAAGTTGGATTCGCTAGAAATTCATTCCCTGTCTTAGTAACATGCAATATTCCGTACAATTCTATCTCCTTTTTTAAGAGACCAGCTACTAAAACCTGCCTGATCAGAGCCATCCAATAATTTTCAGTCTGATCTGACCCTATTCCAAATACCGATTTCTCATTGGCTTTATGGGATGATACCAAGGCATTGATTTGGCCCGTTATTGTTTTTACTATTTCTTTTGATTTAAACTTTTCACTGGTCTCCTTAACTGTACGTAAAAGCTTCAATACATCGTCCTTGGCCTCTTGCTTTTCTTTTGGGTTCCGAGCATTATCGTCCATATCTGCACCATCACCATTGACCTCATCAAATTCTTCACCAAAATAGTGCAGCATAAATTTTCTTCGTGACATTGAGGTTTCAGCATATGCAACAACTTCTTGAAGCAGTGCGTTTCCTATTTCTTGTTCTGCCACAGGTTTGCCTGACATGAATTTTTCAAGTTTCTCAATATCTTTATACGAATAGAACGCCAAACAATGGCCTTCGCCATCATCTCTACCGGCACGACCCGTCTCTTGATAATAACTCTCAATACTTTTTGGAATATCATGGTGAATAACAAAGCGGACATTAGGTTTATCTATACCCATACCGAAAGCAATAGTCGCGACAACAACATCAACATCCTCCATCAAAAACATATCTTGATATTTGGATCGTGTTTTGGCATCGAAACCTGCGTGATAAGGCACTGCGCTAACTCCATTGACCTGAAGTACTTGCGCCAGTTCTCCAACCCGTTTTCTACTTAGGCAATAAATAATTCCTGATTTGCCTGAATTCTGTTTTACAAAACGAATAATATCCGAGTCTACATTGGCCGTTTTGGTACGTACCTCATAATATAGATTGGCCCTATTAAATGAAGCCTTAAAAACCTTGGCATCGATAATACCTAAATTTTTGATTATATCTTCTTGTACTTTAGGGGTCGCAGTTGCTGTTAAACCTATTATTGGGATGTTCTCTCCCAAACGACTAACAATAGTTCTGAGATTTCTATACTCAGGTCTAAAATCATGCCCCCACTCAGAAATGCAATGCGCTTCATCCACAGCCACAAAAGACACCTTTACCGACCTTAAAAATTCAATGTATTCTTCTTTGGTCAATGATTCCGGGGCCACATACAACAATTTGGTAACTCCATTGGATATATCCTCTTTGACCTGTTTTACTTCAGTCTTGTTTAATGAAGAATTCAAAACGTGGGCAATTCCATGTTCCGAAGAGATACCGCGTATGGCATCAACCTGGTTTTTCATCAAAGCAATTAAAGGAGATACAATTATTGCCGTTCCTTTTTGCATTAAAGCCGGTAACTGGTAACAAAGAGATTTACCGCCACCAGTAGGCATGATTACAAATGTATTGTTTCCTTGAACAATATTCTTGATGACTTCTTCCTGAAGACCCTTGAACTGGGAAAAACCAAAATATTTTTTTAATGAGGCGTGCAAGTCAATGTCGTTGAGCCCCATTCCGCGTTCCATCATTTGTTTTCTAATTCAATGACTATCATCCATCTAGTATTATTCAAGTTAAGGCCTTTTAATTTATCAAACAAATTGTTCCCAAATATCCTTAAAAACTAAAACTATTCTATAAAATTAAGTTTATGTAATTTTGTAAACTTAAATATATGACAATCCTTTAGGATTACAATTCATAACATAATTAATACCTTGAGCAATACCGCAACCATACTGAATCTAGCCAAAAAAACCATTGAGATTGAAAGTAAGGCCATTGGTAATTTGGCCAACTTACTTAATGATGATTTCGCCAAAACCGTTGAATGTATTTTGAATTCAAAGGGTAGGGTCGTGATTACTGGAATTGGCAAAAGTGCTATTATAGCCACAAAAATAGTAGCTACATTGAACTCAACAGGTACACCCGCAATTTTTATGCATGCAGGTGATGCTATTCATGGAGATTTAGGTACGATTCAAGAAGATGATGTCGTTATCTGTATCTCTAAAAGCGGTAGTACTCCTGAAATTAAAATGCTGGTCCCTTTAATTAAAAGAGGGAACAATGTTTTAATAGGACTGACTGGGAATGTAGAATCTTTTTTGGCTCAACAGGCAAATTTTGTTTTGAACACCTACGTTGAGAAAGAAGCTTGCCCAAATAATCTTGCCCCAACAACTAGTACAAGCGCTCAATTGGTCATGGGGGATGCCTTAGCTATTTGTTTGTTAGAGTTAAAAGGATTCAGTAGCAAGGATTTTGCAAAATACCACCCAGGAGGTGCTCTTGGTAAACGCCTATACTTAACCGTGGATGATATTGTACAAACCAATATGAAACCTCAGGTTGATTTGAATACAGACATTCGCAAGGTTATAGTTGAAATTTCTGAAAAAATGTTGGGCGTTTCTGCAGTAATTGAGAACAACAAAATTGTAGGTATAGTAACTGATGGTGACATTCGTAGAATGTTGAATAAATACGAAAATATTAATGGATTGACCGCCAAGGATATCATGACTTCTAACCCAAAAACCATTCAAGTTGACAAACTTGCCATTGTAGCCCTTGAATTAATGCAGGACAATGGTATTTCCCAGTTGTTAGCAGTTCAAAATGAAGAATATAAAGGGGTAGTACATTTACATAATCTAATAAACGAGGGTATATTATAATGGCAAAAGCTGAGACCAAACGTCCGAACGAAATGTCCTTCTTAGACCATCTTGAAGAATTAAGATGGCATTTAATACGATCCGTTTTTGCCATTGTTATTATTGCATGTGTAGCTTTTGTTATGAGGGAATTCATTTTTGATACGATACTCTTTGGACCAAAACACATGGACTTTCCAACTTACAGGTTCTTCTGTAAAGCTGCTACATACCTTGGGTTTGATTCTGCGTTCTGTGCCGACAAATTACCTTTTACCATACAAAGCCGATTGATGGCTGGCCAGTTTTCAGCACATATTTGGACCTCGATTTGGGCTGGTTTTATTGTAGGTTTTCCCTATGTGCTTTATGAAGTTTGGAAATTTATTAGTCCTGGTCTTTATGAAAAGGAACG
>CAZYQR010000272.1:0-4323 GCA_964649755.1 uncultured Maribacter sp.
TTCCTGATTCCCTACTTCTGTTGCCAATGCTTTTAAATAATTGTCATAAATATAATCTGAAGTATAGTTATAGTCGCTGGCAGCAGCTTGCGCCCATAAGTTGTTAAAGAGATGAACTTTATACTTGGCGTCAATAACTGATATTTTTTCATTGACAATGTCAATATTTGCAACTATGGCTTCTTGCCTTTCCTTACGCGTAAGGGTTTCTAATGGAAGTGCTGTGAATACAAAATTGACCAATTTGTTGGTCAAGAACCCGGAAGCTTGTAAAATGGGATTGTCTATATCTAATGCCTTGAAGTAATTTTCTTTTTTATTATTGACATACTGGAAAACCGATTCATAATTCGAAGGGATGTACGGATGGTTGGCTTTTATAAAATGGTGCACCATCATTCCCGCCGTTTTTTCTTCATATATTTTCTGGATGTTATCCATTTGTCTCGCAATGCTTTTGTATTCTTTTACTTCTGTGTTTTGGTTAGTATAAAAACTGGCAAACTGTTTCTCAAGATCATTGATTTTTTTAAAATAGGTATTGAAAAGTATATTCTCTTTGGAAGTTAAATAGGAAACTCCATTTTTAGTGTCAAAGGCAAACGATATATCTTCTTTGCCATTGTAAATCACATCAAAATAAAACTCCTCTTGGGGTACGGCATAGACCAGTCTATAAGTTCCTGGAGTTGCATTTTCAGGAATTTTTAAATTAAATACACCATTCTTAACATCCGTATCGGCGACGTAGTTCTGTGTACCTGGTTTTAATTTATAAGCTATTAACCATTTATAATCTTTCGCGGGAGAAAAAGTGCCTGATATAGTATGTTGCCCTATTAAATTTACGCAACTGAAAATGGCAATTATAAAAAGTAGCTTCTTCATAGGTTGATTAAAATCAAAAATCGCTCCAAATTACATGTAAGATGTCTCAGTCAATGATTGATGTGACTTTTAATTCTTGATTATTTTCTCCTCAGTATTCAATAATGGCGGTTGGCAACAATCAGAATTATCCCCGATTTGTATTGACGATGAACCATGTATTTTAATAGTGGATTTTATAAAATCCTCTTCATTTGCCTTGTATATATTATCAACATATTTTTGAGGATTACGATCAATATAGGGAAACCAGGTACTATGAATCTGTATCATGATCCTATGGCCTTTTTTATAGGTATGCAATACATCTTGTAATCGAAAATTAACATCTGTAGGTTCTCCCGGTACAAAAGGTTGGGGTTTTTCAAATCCATTTCTAAACCTACCCCGGAAAACTTCGGACCTTACCAATTGTTGATAGCCTCCCATAACAATGTTTTCGGGATTGTGGTCGTATTTGGGATGGTCATCGGGATATACATCTATTAATTTAACTATAAAGTCGGCATCACTCCCGCTTATAGAAACTTTAAGTTTGGAAAATATTTCCCCAGCAAATACTATATCCTCTGAAAGCACCTCAGATTCAAAAGTCAAAACGTCAGGTCTTGTTGAAGCATGGCGTTGATCGTCTGACATAAATAGTCTAGGAGTAAAAGTAAGTCCCTCTGTTTGTGATCTATAGGGAACTGGTTTTTTTGGATCACTGATATATTCGAAAGTTGCGTTATTATCGGTTGGTTCATTTACTGCCAAACGACCATTCTTCCCAAAATACAAGGTAATTGGGTCTATTTTTTTTGGCGGCCATGCATCAAAGGTTTTCCATTTTTTAATGCCGGTGTCAAACATATATGCCTCCGGTAGCGGAGTTGATTTTTTATCTTTTAAATGATGCGCGAAGAATTTTCGTTCTATTTCCTTTTGATAAAAAGTAGAAATGCTATCGCCAAAATATATGTGATTATGCGTGGTTTTCCCCTTTTCCCGGGCCCATCCGCCATGAGCCCATGGCCCCATGACAATCGTATTTTTTGCTTTTGGACTTGTAGCCTCTATGGCTTTGTAAATTGATAAAGGACCGTACAAATCTTCGGCATCAAACCAACCACCAACGGTCATCACAGCATGCTCTACATTTTTTAAATGCGGAAGTATATTTCTTTTCTGCCAAAATTCATCATAATTGGGATGGTCGACGATCTGTTTCCAAAAGAAATTATCATGGTGATATTTCTCAGTAATATTCTTCAAAGGACCCAGACGTAAATGAAAATCATAACCATCTGAAGCTGGGGCATCATAAAACCTTCGTATTTTATCTATATACCAAGGCTTGCGTGTTAAACTATCCTTTTGATAACCAAAAACCGCAAATGCCGCCGTATAACTTTGTAAATAGGCTCCTTGATGATGAAAGTCGTCAAAGAAAAAATCTGAAATGGGAGCTTGTGGTGAGGATGCCCTTAAGGCTGGATGCGCATCAGGTAATGCGGCGGCAGTGTAGTAACCAGGATACGAAATACCATACATGCCAACTTTCCCGTTATTTTTCTTAATGTTCTTGACCATCCAATCAATAGAATCCCAAGTATCTGAACTTTCGTCAATATCGGTTTTATTCTTGCGATTGTTCCCGGGTATATTGGGACGCATATTGTCAAAAGTACCACCTGACATATATCTTCCCCGGACATCTTGAAATACTAATATGTAACCATCTCTCATTATATATTTTGAAGGATATCCACTGACCTTGAAATCAGTATAATTAGAAGCATTATAACAGGTCCTGTTCAATAGAATCGGTGCTTTTTTAGAAGTATCTTTTGGTGTGTAAACCACGGTGAAAAGTTCAACACCATCCCGCATGGCAATTCGGTATTCTTTTAGGTTATAGTTTTGACGCATATAAATGGAGTCGGTATTTTGTGCGATGGTACCGAAACTAAGTGTCAGGAAAAAAAGTAAAAGAAATCTGGTTTTTAACATGGTCAATAATTTTATGTGTCTAAATTAATGATTAATAGAAGAGTGGTTAAGGTAAACTTTTTTCATAAATAGTTCCTAAACAGTTATTTTCAAGGTCAAAAGAACCTCAATTGAACTAATTCAAAGGTTTTAAGGCATTCAAGGCTTTGTCAATCGAGGTAATTCCATCAAAAGTAAGTAATAACCGAAGCCCGTAACGAGTTTCCTTTTCTTTCATCTTGCAGATGTTCGTATGGGTTTGAACAAATTTCAATACTTCAGTAAAGGCTTGACTTTGGTAAAAAGCCGATTCTTGATCAGCAATAAAATAGCCGATTAACTTCCCTTTTTTCATAACCACTTTTTCAAGACCAATGCTATTGGCAATCCATTTTATTCTTACCGAATTCAACAGGTCTACAACCTGTGTTGGTAATTCACCAAAACGATCAATTAGTTCAGATTCAAAGTTCTGTAAAGCTTCTTCC
Source organism: uncultured Maribacter sp. (assembly GCA_964649755.1). GTDB lineage: Bacteria > Bacteroidota > Bacteroidia > Flavobacteriales > Flavobacteriaceae > Maribacter_A. Next base: position 3,348 of record CAZYQR010000272.1, read on the forward strand.
TCTTTTATCAAATTAAGTTCAGTATATAAATTCAAACGCTCAGAAATGTTGTTAATGTAATCATCTGGGAAAAGTAATTCAAAATCAGAATCGATTTGGGTTTCTTTCAAAAAGACTTTCTCGTGATGACCTTCAACTTCGTCATATAACGCTTTGAATTCATTTTCCTTTAGTTCATCTATAGCCTCAGCCAAGATTTTTTGATAGGCATCAAAACCTATCTCATTGATGAAGCCACTTTGTTCTCCCCCTAATAAATCACCTGCCCCACGAATTTCAAGATCTTTCATGGCAATATTGAAACCACTGCCCAGCTCGGTAAACTGCTCCAATGCTTGAATTCTTTTTCGAGCTTCGGTGGTCATCACATCAAAAGGTGGAGTGATAAAATAACAAAAGGCCTTTTTATTACTACGACCCACTCGACCACGCATTTGGTGAAGATCACTTAATCCAAAATTATTGGCATTGTTTATAAAGATGGTATTGGCATTGCTAACATCCAATCCACTTTCAACTATGGTTGTTGAAACAAGAACATCAAATTCCCCATTCATAAAGGCAAGCATAAGGGTTTCCAATTTTTTGCCTTCCATTTGGCCATGGCCAATTCCTATTTTGGCATCTGGAACCAAACGTTGAATCATGCCTGCAACTTCTTTTATATTCTCGATACGATTGTGAATAAAAAACACTTGACCTCCTCGTTGAATTTCATAGGTTATGGCATCTCGAATAGTCTCTTCTCCAAATCTGATAACGTGACTTTCAATAGGGTATCGGTTTGGGGGCGGTGTGTTTATTACTGATAGGTCACGCGCTGCCATCAAACTAAACTGCAATGTTCGCGGTATGGGAGTTGCAGTAAGCGTAAGTACATCTACATTTTCCTTGATTGATTTTAATTTGTCCTTGACAGCTACCCCAAATTTCTGCTCTTCGTCAACAATCAATAACCCTAGATCTTTGAATTTTA
>CAZYQR010000273.1:0-4314 GCA_964649755.1 uncultured Maribacter sp.
ATAATAAATTAAAAGAAAGAGGCATTGTTGAACTTCAAAACCAATTAAAACAATTGGATGAATCCCAATACGCCAAAATTGATATTGAAAATCCCCATAGATTAATACGCGCTCTGGAAATATGTATCGGTAGCGGTCAGCCCTACTCTTCTTTTCTAAATAAAAAGAAAACAAATCGCCCGTTTAAAACCATTACTATAGGCCTGAAAGCCGACCGTCAAATTATATATGACCGTATAAACCAAAGAGTTGATCTAATGATTGAAGAGGGGCTTCTGAAGGAAGCACGAAAAATGCATCCCCATAGAGCGTTAAATGCATTGCAAACCGTAGGCTACAAAGAACTTTTCAAGTATTTTGATGGCGAATGGGATTTGGATTTTGCCATTTCCGAAATAAAGAAGAATACAAGACGATTTGCAAAAAGGCAATTAACATGGTATAGAAAAAATGAAAAACTTATTTGGTTTGATTATGATGAGGATAACGCAAATATATTTAAAACGATTGATGAAGAAATAACCACTTTACAAGATGGATAAATCTCTGATTTACATTATTATGGGAGTTTCCGGATGCGGAAAATCAACAATTGGAAAGTTGTTGGCCACTAGATTGAAGATCCCCTTTTTTGATGGAGATGATTTTCATCCTGAAGCGAATGTTCTAAAAATGGCCAATGGACTTCCCCTCAATGATAAGGACCGCAAAGGCTGGTTACAAAAATTGAACAAACTCGCCATTGAACATAAGCCAACTGGCGCCGTAATCGCTTGTTCCGCTTTAAAAGAGACCTATAGGAGCCAATTAAAACAAAACTTGGAAAAACAAATGGTCTTTGTTTACCTCAAAGGAACGTTTGAAGAAATACACGCTAGACTTAAAAAACGACAAGGCCATTATATGCCGATTGAATTATTAAAATCCCAATTCGAAACATTAGAGGCTCCTGATGACGCAATTCAAGTTTCTATTAATCATTCCCCCGATGAAATAGTATCAGGAATTTTGGGTAAAACCTAATAAAAAAGCCCTGACAATAGTGTCAGGGCTTTGTAATTTATATCAAGTTTGTTTTATTCAGATTCTGTTTTAATGACCAATCTGAAACCCTCGCCATGAATGTTCAAAATCTCACAGGTATCATCACGTTTCAGATACTTACGCAATTTGGCAATATAAACATCCATACTGCGGGAAGTAAAATAATTATCATCTCTCCAAATCTTGGTCAGTGCCAACTCGCGTGGCATCAAATCATTTTCATGCAAAGCCAAAAGACGTAATAATTCATTCTCTTTAGGTGAGAGTTTAATGGACTCCTCATCTTTATATTTCAAGAACCTTAATTTTGAATTCAAATGAAACCCTCCTATTTGAAATTCAAATACCTTGCTATCAGCTAACGTATTGGATGATTTTCTTTGAAGTATTGCTTTAAGCTTCATCAATAGTACTTCAGAATCAAAAGGTTTGTTTAAATAGTCATCCGCGCCTGCTTTGTATCCTTTAAGGACATCTTCTTTCATTGTTTTTGCAGTTAGAAAAACAATTGGCACATTTTCGTTTTTTTCCCGAATCTCACGTGCAAGGGTAAAGCCATCTTTATAAGGCATCATGACATCCAAAATACAAACATCATAATTATCCTTTTTAAACTTATCAAACCCTTCCATACCATTCTTGGCCAATGTTACATCAAAATTGTTCATTGACAAATAGTCTTTTAAAACAATCCCAAAATTGGGATCATCTTCCACTAAAAGTATTTTCTTATTTATTGTTTCCATAATACATTAAATTAAAGGCAGTTTTATATAGAAAGTGCTTCCCTTGTCTTTTTCGCTCTCAGCATAAACCTCTCCTTGATGATCTTCTATTATTTTTTTTACGTAAGCTAGGCCCAAACCATGACCCTTTACATTATGTATATCCCCTGTATGTTCCCTATAAAATTTTTCAAAAACTTTTTTCAACACTGTTTTACTCATTCCTGCTCCTTGATCCCTTATTTCAATAATTATATTATTCTTCACCTCTTCGGTATAAATATCAATTTTAGGGGCTTCTGGTGAATATTTAATAGCATTGTCAAGTATATTCACAATTACATTGATAAAATGCATCTCATTGGCTAAAACGTCTTTTCTATTGGCTTTTAAATGTGTTTCAATATAACCTCCACTATCTGCAACAATAAGTTCAACATGGGCAATAGCATCTTCTATTATGTCGTGAACATCAACTCTATCCTTACTTATGTCTAACTGGCTCTTTTCCAACTTGGAAATTCGCAATACATTCTCTACTTGGGCATGCATTCGCTTATTCTCATCCCTGATCATCTGAAGATATCTCAAAACCTTTTCCTTATCGTCTATTACTTGAGGATTCTTTATCGCTTCCACGGCCAAATTAATAGTCGCAATAGGCGTTTTGAATTCGTGGGTCATATTATTGATGAAATCAGATTTAATCTCAGAAATCTGTTTTTGCCGAATCAACTGATAAATGGCACTTGAGTAAGCCACAATTATTACAAGGGTGAACAAAATTGATAAGGATGCCATTCCCAAAATCGAGCGAATCAAAAACCTTTTCTTCTTCGGGAAAGTAATCATCAACGTATAATTTGAATTTTCTTCCGCGTCCTTGAAAATTGCTGATTTATAAGGTGTTGATTTACGAAAACTGTATTTTCTTGATTTTACCGTGGTCGGGAGTCCCTTACTAGCTATGCCGTATTCATAATCTGTATTGATATTGCGATTGTTCAACTCACGCTCCAACAACAATTCAATTTCCTGTTTTGAGACCCTATCATGTAAGGGAACACGCTTGGCAAATTCACCAAACATATCTTCAAATGCCGAAATTTCCATCGAAGATAAACCTCCAATTTTTTCAACTTTCTCAATAGGCGTAAATCTGCTCTGGCGACCATCAAAACCTAAATCTTCTTTGTAAGTTGCCTTAAACCGCTTACTGGTATAATTTTTTATGGTCGTGGTGTCATCACCATTACCATTGTCAAAGAACGTCGATGCAATATTATATTCCTCCTCTAAAATACCGTGGGAATAAAAATGTATTTCATCAGAGTTGATGTCTTGATCAATGAAAAAGAAGTTTTTGAAATTTGAACTCCTTAAATCCCCAACACTATCCTTGATGTTCACATAGCGATCAAAATAATCATTCCTCTCACGTCTGGTTATCTTATCGGTAACCTTATCAAGCACTGTCGAGACACTATTTGAAAATTGCTCTTCTTTATCTTCTACAGATTTTTTTATCCAATAACCTTGAACAAAGATTATCCCAATAAGAGAGAGGCTCATCAGAATGACCAAAAGAACAAACAACCTCTTATTCATCTACGCGTAAAATTAAAGATTTAACAACTACAATTTGTACGTTTAACCTAACCTTAACAAAAATGTTAAAATGGCTCAACCCTCGCTATGATTAAGGAGAAGCTTGTGAACATCCTTTACTTTTAAGATGGTATCTTCCAAGACCAGATTTTCGATTACATGGTCTGATAATTTGATTTTTTTTGTATCCTGCCATTGGTTGCCCATACGTGCCAAAATATCGGATTTAGAAGCCCCATCCCGTTCCAGTACTCTTTTTAAACGTACTTTCTCTGGTGCTGTTACCAAAATAATTTTATCGTAGAATTCGTGCAGGCCATTTTCAAATATTATGGCCGCTTCTTGGATTATATAGGCGGCTTCTTGTTTTTTGGCCCAAGCAATAAAATCTTTCCTAACTGCAGGATGAACAATACCATTCAATTTATTCAATAAAGATTTATCCAGAAATATTTTGTCAGCAATATACGCTTTGTTCAATTTCTTGCCGTCATAAGCATCGTCACCTAAGAGGGCTTTAATTAATGCTCTTAATTTCTTAGAGGATTTCATTAAATTCTTGGCTTTCTTATCAGAATTATATACAGGTACACCAAGTTTCTTGAACATTTTCGCAACAGTACTTTTGCCGCTTCCTATACCACCTGTTAATCCAACAATCATCATTGTCGCTTTAATATGAATTCAACTTGATTTTCATTTAATTCCGCACTATGAAGGCTTTCAGGTATTTTAAGCAATTCCAGAGAAATGATTTTAGAGGTATTATCTGAGATTGAATTGTAATCTGCCACCACTTCAAAACTCGTACTGTCCAAGTTTTTTAAGTTATCCAATTTTGCCCTACAGAGCACAGAGACAGCATCAGGAAAAGTTCTTATCTCATAACCAGCAGGAAGATTGATTACTTTTATTGGAACATCAACTAATTTCTCAG
>CAZYQR010000274.1:0-4311 GCA_964649755.1 uncultured Maribacter sp.
CTGAGATGACCGATGAATACATAGAAACTGTTTCGGACCGTTATATTGAGTTGTACGAGAATATCACAGGGGAAACATTTATAAAGGCAGATATCTCAAACATTCAAGAACGTATTGAAAAGAATGTCTTGGATTATTTGAATAAGGGATAAAAAGAGGATTTCTAGAAAGTTTAAAGAAATCGTCATTACGACCACGAGGTACGTAGTAGGAAGTAATCTGTTATTTGGTCTCCATTAACTTGGAGATTGCCCGCCTGAATCGTCGGGCAGGCCCACCTGAACCGTCGGGCAGGCTTCTCCCGATAATTATCGGGCTCGCAAAGACGTTGAATAGTTCTATGAAGCCCGCTCTTCAGTTAGTCCTTTTAATCGATTATTGCTTTTTTAAGAGTCTCTGAACCCCCTACAACGGGCAGATTTAAATAGGTTCTATCTAAGTCAACCGTCAATTCAGTGCCTGGTTTTGGCCATAATGTGAATTCCTGATCACTAGAGAAAATCATCAACCCAATTTGTTGTCCTTTTGGAATGATCTGATCGTCGGGCATTAAATCAAAAGACACTTCATAAAACTTCCCGGGTTTTAGTGGCGAACTTTTGGTCAATGACTTATGGTTTTGTGGGTCAGCCCAGCCACGGGTAATGATATTATCGGTGATTTTTGAATTTCGATCATCATTCCAAGGTAAGGATACCAACCAAACGGAGAGATTCACGGCTGGTTTACTACTAGCGAGTTTAACGGTAATGCTTGGAGTTCCTGAAATATGCAAATCTTCTTTCAATTTTGGAGTTACATAAAGTAACCTATGGTTTGTATAATCCGCCTTGGCCAAAGATGTGCCTGAAAAAGAATAATTATCAACCAAAGTTTCTGTTCCTTGCTTGCCCGATTTCCCCAAAGTCAACTCCCCTTTTTCCGGGGCTCCCGATTTTAAGAATAGACTTACAGCAGTTGCATCAGGATTCGGATATTCTTTATATGGAGTAGGATTGGCACGCTCATCATTCTCACGAACAATCCATGCCCTAGCGTCATTTTCCACGCCATTTTTCACGCCATGCAAATAGCGGGTAAACCAGCGGTTCATCATTTTCATTGGTGGAGGTCCGCCATGTCCGTTTTGGTGATAATAGATTTGCGTGGGTAATCCTTTGTCCTTTGCAGCCTTATAAATACGATAGCTATGTTCTGGCATCACGTTCCAATCATTGAAACCGTGTGACATCAATAAAGCCGCTTTCATAGGTTTCATATCGTTGAGGTAATCACGCCCGGCCCAGAAATCGTTATAATCACCCGTTATTCGATCCATACCGTTTTTCATTTCCGTATCCCGAACCCTTGCATTATTCCCTGCACGCTTAGCTTCATCACCACTATGGATATAATCGTAGAGTACATCAATATCCTCGCCTAAATAGCCACCAGGTGACCGCACTAATCCGTTAGATCTGTAATAGTGATAATACGATGTGTTCGGAGCTATGGGAATAATTGCTTCAAGTCCCGCAACACCCGTCGTAGCTGCTGCCAAAGGAATAGTTCCATTATAGGACGTTCCTGTCATACCCACTTTTCCTGTAGACCAAAAAGCCTCAACTTTTTCATTGCCATCAGGGGTGGTGAAACCATTAACACGGCCGCATAACCAATCTATCACGGCTTTTGGGGCCAGTGATTCATTATCGCCACCAACGGTTGGTGAACCTTGTGAAAGTCCTGTTCCGGGAGAGGAGGAGTGTACCACGATATATCCTCTAGGAACCCAAGTTTTTATATGGGAATTAGAAATAATGGGTCTTTTTCCTAAGCGAACTACTTCAGGATGAACACGTTCTTTACCCATTTCCCCCAATTCATGTTTTACATTCCAGAAAACACCATCGATATCGGGAGCAACACCGGCAAAATAAGGACTGGAGACATATACAATGGGTAACTTAAGGTCTTCTGTCTCTGTTTGTTCCGGCCTCGTAACCCCGACATGCATTCTATCAGGTTTCGAATCACCATCGGTATCAAATTCCGTTTCGACCCAAAGGTCATGCCTGATCCATTTTGTGGCATCTTCAAAAGCAGGAACTATTTGAGCTTCTCCATCTTTAAAAATGGGCGCTGCCACTTCTACTTTTTGGGCAATTAATGTAAATGATGCTGTAAATAGTACTCCAATAAGAAGGAATATCCTTAATTGTTTTTTCATAGTGAATGTAATTGGCACAAAAATTAAAAAGGGATTATTTTCTAATATATGCAATGTAGCATTTTTAAGAAACATGGGTATTATCAAGTCATTTATGTTTCTTATAAATGAATGATATCAATTTTAAAATCTTTTGTCTTTTAGAAACGACTGTACTTATACCAGGCCAGTAAAGCCTAAAAAGGCTAGGGATAAAAGTCCTGCGACCAACAAATTAATAGGCACCCCTTTCATACCTTCGGGAATATCTGCAAGCTCCAAATATTCACGAATACTTGCAAAAACTATCAATGCCAATCCAAAGCCAAGTGAATTGGAAAAAGCAAAGAATACCGCTTTTAGCAGACTATTATTTTCGAGTCCTAACGCTAAAATGGCCACACCTAAAACCGCACAATTTGTTGTAATTAGAGGAAGGAAAACCCCTAAGGCCTGATAAAGTGGTGGACTCACTTTTTTGAGGATGATCTCAACCATTTGTACCAAGGCAGCTATGACCAGAATAAAAGTTATAGTTCTTAGATACTCCAATCCAGTAGGAACCAATATATAATTATGCAATAAATAGGTGACTGTTGTGGCAATGGTCATCACGAACAAGACGGCACCTGACATACCTATTGAAGTTGATACTTTGTTGGACACTCCTAAAAAAGGGCAAATACCCAAGAATTGCGATAACACAATGTTATTGACAAATACAGCAGCTATGAGTATAATGATATAATCCATTTTAAGCTGTTTTAACGGTTAGTTTATTAAAGAGAATGGCGAGATATGCCAAAGCTATAAATGCTCCGGGAGGTAATATGAACAGGATAAAGGTATTGGCATCTTCTGGCACGAATCTAAAATCAAAAATGCTTCCGCTACCTAAAATTTCACGGACTGCACCCAATACTGTAAGTGCTATTACGAACCCAAGTCCCATTCCCAGGGCATCTAAAATCGAGGATTTCAAATTATTTTTTGAGGCGAAGGCCTCGGCCCGGCCTAAAATCAAACAGTTCACTACAATCAACGGAATGAAAATACCCAATTGCTCATATAAAAAGGGAATAAAGGCTTCCAATACCATTTCTACTACTGTTACAAAGGAGGCAATAATGATGATGAAAGCAGGTATCCTGACCTTGCTTGGTATTTGTGATTTAACTAAGGAGACCACAGTATTCGACATCAATAGTACGAAAAGGGTGGCAATGCCCATACCCAATCCGTTAAAAGCCGATGAGGTGACCCCTAAAGTAGGGCACATTCCCAAAAGCATTACAAATACTGGATTTTCTTTGACGATTCCTTTTAGGAAATTTTGCTTTTGATCTATGTGTTTGGCCATAATACCTAATTATCAGATTTGGTAATAGATTTTCTGTTTTTCATGAATTCGTCAAATGCTATTTGAACTGCCTCGGTAAAAGCCCTTGTGCTAATGGTCGCTCCGGTAAGCGCATCAACTTCACCACCGTCTTTTTTCACTTTTAGATCAAAACTTGAAGGGTTTTTATCCCGGAATTGTCGTAAGAACTTTTCATCTTTCATCTTTGTCCCCAAACCCGGTGTTTCTTTTTGCTCCAAAACGACCATATTTTGAATGTCCCCATTAGGTTTGAAACCTACCATAATTTTAACCAGCCCACTAAATCCTTTGTTTGATGAACCTATGATCGCAGCTCCTACAAATGCACCATTTTTAAAAGCGGGATAAACTTCTATACTATCTTTTACATTTTCTACCTTAATGTGGATAACTTCTGAGACTAAATTATTGTCAAACTCGGGCAATACCATTTTAAGGGCGTTGGTCTTTTTGGCCAATTTGGCCTTTGCCTTGGGCTCTAAGGTCAAATCATTGACAAATCCCAAAGAGAACCCGGCGACCAAAGTAATTACTATGAGCGCTAAGGCCATATTTAAAAATGTTGATTCCTTCTTGCCCATAGTTACATTATTTTGGCTTTAATTTTTGAACCGAACCTACGAGGTTTAAAATACCTGTTGATCAAGGGAACAAAAGCATTCATTATCAATATGGCGAATGATATTCCTTCAGGGTATGCTCCGAATAATCGAATCACTACGGTAATTATGCCAATACCAAT
>CAZYQR010000275.1:0-4298 GCA_964649755.1 uncultured Maribacter sp.
ATGCACTATTCACACCCGCCACTAATCGCACGTGTCAAGAATTTAAAGGCATAATTTTTGTTGTGTATTGATAAGGATTGTGGTAATTTTATTTTGGTATGACGCAAGCGACAATAGAAAAAGAAAACAAGGAAATTGCTAAGCAATACAAGGAATTGCTTCGAATTAGTTATCAGACATTGTCAGATGATGACAAAGCATTAATTCGTCAAGCCTTTGAAATTGCAGTTGACGCACATAAAGAACAAAGAAGAAAATCTGGGGAGGCCTATATATTCCACCCCATTGCTGTTGCCAAAATAGTAGCATCAGAAATTGGTCTTGATGCAGTATCCATTGCCTCTGCCCTTCTCCATGATGTGGTCGAAGATACAGAGTATACGCTTGATGATATTGAGCGTATGTTTGGTGAGACAGTTGCCCGTATTGTTGACGGACTCACCAAAATAGCACATCTTAAAAAGGAGATGAATATATCGCAACAAGCGGAAAATTTCCGTAAAATGTTGCTGACACTGCATGATGATGTTCGGGTGATTATTATCAAGATTGCCGACCGGTACCACAATATGCTTACCCTTGATGCCATGCCTGAACACAAGCAAGTGAAAATGGCATCTGAAACCCTTTACATTTATGCTCCCATGGCGCATCGTATTGGTTTATATAACATTAAAACGGAGCTTGAGGATTTAAGTTTAAAATATACCGAACCAGAGGTTTATAAAGATATTTCCGGCAAAATAGAGGAAACGAAGGAAGACCAACAAACCTATATAGATGACTTTACCAGTGTAATTCGAGATTCATTGGATAAGGAAGAGCTTAATTACGACATAAAAGGTCGAATGAAATCCATTTTCTCCATCCGCAAGAAGATGAACGTCCAGAATGTTTCTTTTGATCAGATATATGACAAATTTGCGATTCGGATAATCTTTAAATCAGACAAAGCCAATGAGAAGTTCTTAGCATGGAAAATATACTCCATTGTTACAGATCATTTTACTCCGAATCCAGTGCGCCTACGAGATTGGATTTCTTCACCAAAATCTACTGGGTACGAAGCATTGCATATAACTGTCATGGGGCCCAACGGCAAATGGGTCGAAGTGCAGATTCGAAGTGAACGAATGCATGAAGTTGCAGAAAAAGGATATGCAGCACATTTTAATTACAAACACGGTGATCAAAAAGAACAGGGCATAGAGGTTTGGCTAAATAAATTGCAAGAAGCATTGGAAAATTCAAATACCAATGCTGTGGATTTTGTGGAGGAATTTAAACTGAACCTTTACTCAAAGGAAATCTTTGTGTTTACACCACTTGGAGAGTTAAAATCAATGCCAAAAGGGGCAACACCACTTGATTTTGCGTTTAACATTCATACCGAAGTTGGTATGCATACACGCGGCGCCAAGGTCAATGGTAAGTTGGTGCCTTTGAACACCACTTTAAAAAGTGGCGATCAGGTTGAAATAGTAACCTCTCAACAAGCAAAACCCAATCAAAACTGGTTAGACTATGCCACTACTGCGAGAGCTAGGGCAAAAATAAAATCATCATTGCGGGAAGAAAAGAAAGCCGTTGCACAAGATGGAAAGGAAATACTGCGTAGAAAACTAAAGTCACAGAAAATAAACCTCAATGAAGATACGATTAACAAGATGGTCATCTTTTTTAAACTGAAGACCAGTTTAGATTTGTTTTATCGTGTGGGTATTGGTGCAATTGATAATCCAAAAATCAAGGATTTTGCGTCTTCATATAACAATGCTTTCATTAGTTTCTTTAAGAGAAATATAAGAAGAACACCCATACCAGAGGGCATTGACAAAGAAGAGATTACGTCTAAATATGACATGCTTGTTTTCGGCAAGGAGGAAGAAAAACTGGACTATAAATTATCGCAGTGCTGTAATCCTATACCAGGTGATGACGTATTTGGTTTTGTAAGTGTTAACGAGGGTATTAAAGTACATAAAAAGAACTGTCCAAATGCCATTTCACTTCAATCCAATTATGCTTATAGGATTATTAGTGCCAAATGGATAGATTCCTCACAACAAGAGTTTAAATCAGAAATTCAACTTACAGGAATTGATAATCTAGGATTGATAAGTGCAATTACCGAAGTCATATCAACTTACATGAATGTTAATATACGAAACTTGGATTTCAACACAGATGGTGGCACTTTCTCAGGAAGGATAACAGTTGTTGTCAAAAACAATATTATACTCAAGAAATTGATTGAAAACCTCAAGCAAATTAACGGAATCGATAAAGTGACCAGAGTTTAGTATCTGAATCGATTTTTATTAAATTTTAGCTGTACATTTGTATATTAATGCAGTGAATATTGTTATGGCTCCTAACAAGAACCAGGAAATTGTTAAAAACGTCTTTACTACCTTTTTAGAAGAAAAAGGGCACAGAAAAACACCCGAACGTTACGCCATATTACAAGAGATATATGAAAGTGATGATCATTTTGATATAGAATCGCTCTACATCAATATGAAAAACAAGAATTATAGGGTTAGTCGAGCTACACTTTACAACACCATAGAGCTTTTATTGGAATGCAAATTAGTGCGCAAACACCAATTTGGAAAAAATCAGGCGCAGTACGAGAAATCATATTTTGATCGTCAACATGATCATGTGATTCTTACCGATACTGGTGAGGTCATGGAATTCTGTGATCCTCGAATACAATCAATTAAAGAGACCATAGAAGAGGTTTTTGACATAAAGATCAATACCCATTCATTATATTTTTACGGTACTAAAAACAAAGAAGAAAATACAAACAACTAACCAAACTTATCAATGGCAGTAGATTTATTGTTGGGACTACAGTGGGGAGACGAGGGAAAAGGAAAAATCGTTGACGTACTCACAAAAAACTATGATATAATAGCTCGTTTTCAAGGAGGGCCTAATGCAGGACATACCTTGGAATTTGATGGAATTAAACACGTTTTACATACCATACCCTCAGGCATTTTTCATAAAAATGCAATGAACGTTGTTGGTAATGGAGTGGTCATAGACCCAGTAATATTCAGAAAAGAATTGGATGCCTTGGATAAGTTTGATATTGATATAAAATCCAAACTTTTAATTTCAAGAAAAGCACATTTAATTTTACCAACACATCGGTTATTGGATGCTGCCTCTGAAACTTCAAAAGGTAAAGCAAAAATCGGATCTACATTGAAAGGTATTGGGCCAACCTATATGGACAAGACCGGTAGAAACGGAATGCGAATTGGTGATCTTGAACTATCGGATTGGAAAGAAAAATACCGCGCTCTAGCTAATAAGCATGAAGCCATGATCGGTTTTTATAATGTTGATATTCAATATGACCTAAAAGAATTGGAGTCTGAGTTTTTCAACTGCATTAAAACACTTAAGGAATTAACATTCATAGACAGTGAGGAATATTTATATCAAGCGCAAAAGTCTGGAAAAAAAATATTAGCTGAAGGTGCGCAAGGATCATTATTGGATATTGATTTTGGTACGTATCCGTTCGTCACTTCAAGCAACACTACTGCAGCTGGTGCATGCACAGGCTTGGGAGTAGCACCCAATCAAATAGGGGACGTCAAAGGGATTTTTAAGGCATATACCACGCGAGTTGGTAGCGGACCCTTCCCTACTGAACTTTTCGATGAGGATGGCGAGACCATGGGTCGTGTTGGCAATGAGTTTGGAGCTACTACGGGTAGACCAAGGCGTTGTGGCTGGTTAGATTTGGTAGCCCTTAAATATGCTGTTCAAGTAAATGGTGTTACCGAACTTATGATGATGAAAGGTGATGTTCTAAGTGGATTTAAAAAATTAAAGATCTGTACAGCATACAATTATAAAGGTGAGACCATTTCGCACCTACCTTATAATATTGAAGCAGAAAACGTAACGCCTATTTATACCGAAATGAAAGGCTGGTCAAAAGATTTGACCAAAATGACAAAAGTTGAAGAGCTACCTGCTACTTTAAATGAGTATATTAATTTCTTGGAAAAAGAACTTGAGGTACCCATTAAGATAGTTTCAGTTGGACCGGATAGAACCCAAACGATTCATAGGTAACAACCCCAATTAATAGCATTATAGATCTAAAAAACCTATGCTACACGAATAGGATTTTTTGTGGTTTATACGCCCCACCGCAATCCCACATCATTCAATATCCTTAATGCCATTAGAATCCTGTGATTTTTATTAATTTATTTGCGTAACCGAATGATTACGTTTATATTCGTAACCAATTAGTTACTTAA
>CAZYQR010000276.1:0-4292 GCA_964649755.1 uncultured Maribacter sp.
CAAGCGGCATGACCACATCCTATATCGGCTACTTTGGCTCCTTTCTCTAGTTTTTCAACTACCCCATCTAAAGCTGGTAACCAGTTTGAAACGAGATTGCTCTCATAAGATGGACTGAAAAACTTTTCAGTTCCACAGAATAAACAGCTATTATGATCTCCCCAAGAAACCCCTTCACCCGTAATAAATGCCTGTTCCATTTTAGGTTCATCGTGGTATACAGAGGTAATCGCATAAAACGCCCCTGTCATAAATACCGGACTTTTGGCATCACCAAATACAGCGGCTTGTTCTGGAGTCATCGAGAAGGTATTGTTTTTCGCATCATATTCAACATATCCAGATGCAGCTTGTGCCGATAGCCATTCACGAACATATCTTTCTGCAGTATTTGTGGCCGTTGCTAATTCGCCAGAAGTCATTGGTCCAGATTCGGATAGGGATTTATATAAGCCTAGTTTATCTCCTAAAATGACGAGAGGTCCATTAGCTGCAGCCCCCATTTCAGAGACTACAGTGCCTAATAATTCGTGTAGTTTTGTTTCGTTTAATTCCATGATATTATATTAAAATTATTACCCAGTTACAATGCAAAAAAGAAATTCAAAATAGGGGGAACTTTTCAGCCTAATCAAAACAAGCGGTGTACCTATATTTCTTTAACTATCCAGATCAAGGCAATTCTAAGGGTCAAACAATGCGATTGCTAGGAGAAATAAACGGACAACTAATAAATAGATACAATTAGGGGGAAATATAAATGGGGGGATATAATATAGTATTTTACTACCAAGGTATATAAAGATAGGGAAATACTAATAGCTCGGATTTAAAATCTACAGTAAATTGTTAATTAACAAAATGTTAACTCATCCGGGACTCTATGAATAATCCTGTTAAAGGTTTATTATTAAAGATTGGAATTGCTTATAATCTTCTATGATTTGTTTTCAGCTTCTTCAATTATTTGGGCCGCTTTGGCAGCCTCATCTTTGTGCACATACACTTCTACTTGGCCCAACATTGAGGATGCAAAACCAGCCAATCGGGCAGATTCCGCTTCGTCTTTGACCACTGCCTCAATTCCAATTCCGTGGAGTTTGCTAACGACTTGCTTGGCTAAAAATGACTCTCCGGTAAAAATCTTTTTATAGTTTGATGTCATAACTTTATTTTTAATGCATTGCGCTCATTTCTTGAATATGAATATTGAAATCTTTAAAGGTGCCCGAAAGTTTCATGATTTGTTCCTGTGCTTCTTTCCAATCTTTTTGTTCTATGGCCTCACGAACCCCTGGTAAGGTTTTTACCCCATAACCGGTATAGAAACCAGGCGCATAAATCTGGTGTTTGTACCAACCCCTTCTCGGTAATCCTGTTTCAGAAGTAAGCACATGTTCAGCAAGCATTAATTTTTTATTGATGCTATTGCGTTCCGATGCGGATAGTTTTGTAATATCAACATTGGAAAATGCTGCAATGCTCGTTTTCAAGGCAGTCATCGCATTCTGCAATGGGGCAAAATCCAAATAAGGAATTTCTGCCTTTTTCATTGGTTTTTTAAAAGGTTTTCTCGGATCTGCGGCCAGTTCAAACACATTCTTTTCTACCATGCCATTATGTTTTTCAACTTCTTTGCGCATAGTATCACAGGTATTCATGACTTCCTCTAAATAGGTGGAAACCGTACTATACCATTGTTTGAATTCAAAAGGCAATACATCCGCATTCGCCAATCGCAGGGAAATTCTGCCTGCAGTATTCGCAAGTGCCACGCCGTATGCGAAATCTGGGTCTTTGAATCTTTTGTAATGGGGATAGGTATCATATATGGTATGGTATTCGCCACCAGCATTTTCGCCACCGAAACCTAAATTTAAAGCTGGGATTCCCGCATGTTGAATAAATGGGGTGTAATCTGAACCAGAACCCAAGGCATATAGACTAAAATCTGCCTTACCACCATTGACTAAGTTCACGGCACTTCGCCTTTCTTTTATAGAAACCCCTCTTTGTGGATCCATGACAGTCCCCGCAACCTCACCGACCATGGCTTGAAGTGAATGTGAACCACCAGCTCCCAAAAATCCACGTCCATTGCCATCGGTATTTATATAGGCAACCACTTTTTGTTGCAATTCTTTTTTATGGTCTTCTACCCATTCGGTTGAACCAATAAGTCCAGGTTCTTCGGCATCCCAAGCACAATAGACCAAAGTTCGTTTGGGTTTATTGCCTTTTTTGGCCAATTCGCCAACTACACGGGCTTCTTCCATAAGGGCCACCATACCACTAATGGGATCGTTGGCACCATGCACCCAAGCGTCATGATGGTTGCCGCGCATGACCCATTGATCAGGAAAATCAGTTCCCTTCATTGTGGCAATAACATTATGGGCCGGTTTCAATTGCCAGTCAAATTCCAATTTCAGATGCACTTTGGCAGGGCCAGGGCCAATATGATAGGTAATTGGCAATCCGCCTTTCCATGAGGTGGGTGCTACTTGGCCATCTAGAGCCTCCAATAAGGGTTGTGCATCTTCGTAGGAAATAGGTAATACGGGAATTTTGGTAATCGTGGGTGCATCTTTTCGGTCTAACCGTTTGGCATCTTTAGTAGCACCATAACCAGGTGTCAAAACATCGCCAGGGTAGGTAGGCATATCCATCACCGAACCGCGTTGTACCCCTGTTTTATTCTTAAAAGCCCCTTTAGGATATACATCACCCCGTACATAACCATCATCTTGCGGATCGGAATAGATCAAGCAACCAATGGCACCATTTTCTGCGGCCAATTTAGGTTTGATCCCTCGCCATGATCCTGCGTACTTGGCAATGACTATTTTTCCCTTTACAGAGATGCCCAATTTTTCCAATTCCTCATAATCCGCAGGAATACCATAATTCACGAAAACAAGTTCAGCCTCGACATCCCCATCGGTTGAAAATGCATTGTAGCTCGGGAGCAATGCATCACCTTGTGCTGTAAATTCATCCCCATCAACTGGTACAGCAGTCAATTTTGCTTTATAGGTTGTGGGTGCGGTAAGCTCGACAACCCTGACTTTCGGATAGGGAAAAAGCACATGATAAGTTTCGATCTTAGTATCATAACCCCAGGATTTAAACTGTTTTTGGATCCACTCGGCATTTTCACGGCCAAATTCGGTACCTACCCAATGGGGTTGGGCCGACATTTTTTGCATCCACTTATCTAAATTACCGGCATTGAGCTTGGCTTCAAAGGCGGCTTCCAATTGTTGTTGCTTTTTACTGTTTTCGGCTGTAAATCCGGTAATATTCGACTGTGCTACTGCTGAGCAAGTTAATATTGTAAATAATAGGGTAAAAAAATATCGAATCATAGTGCTTTGTTTAATGATTTGAAGATACCAATATTTTTGATGTCTCAAATACATTTTAGCAATAATCCATAAACCAAATCAATTAAAACGTATGTATTATGACTAGGGTGGAAACAAAAAAAATCCATAACAGGAGCTGTTATGGAAATGAATTATTTTGGTAAGTATGCGTTTGTGTCGGCATACGTTTAGGCCAACCAGAGGCATAAAATACTAGGCCACTTGTACGGTCTTTGTAACACACTCTATTTTTTTAAGGTTGAAATTAAATTGGCAACCCTCTCCTTTAGCAGATACCAAATTTATGGTACCCTCCATTTTTTCGATTATTTTTTTCACTGTAGCTAGACCAATACCATTTCCTGACTCTCCAAACTTATCGGCAGGAGCCAATACCTTGAATATTTGGAATATCTTGTCTTGCTCTTTCAAGGCTATTCCAGGACCATTATCCCGGACGCTAAATTCATAAAAATCCTCTTTCTCACATATTTCAATTTGCATTTCAACTTCGTCCTTATCATTGTATTTTATGGCATTCGACACTAGATTAATTAAAATTTGATGTATCGCGGCCTTGTTGGTGTTGATACTCTTTAACTTGGAATTCAACTCCAATACCAAGGAATTGTCATATGAAAAAAGACCACTTATATCATTACGCAGTTCTAGCAGATCAATTTTTGATCCTCCTTCTTTTAAAACGGATTCACTTTTACTATAATTTAATAGCCCATCAATAAGCCCAGTTAATTTACTCGAAGCTTTTTGAATAAATCCTAGCATGTTTTTCCCATCCTCATCAAATTTTGAGGCATAACATTCAGTAAATAATTCGGCAGTTGTATTAATGGTATTTAATGGTGATTTTAAGTCATGTGCTGCGATGTAGGCGAACCGTTCCAACTCCTCGTTTTTTTCTTT
>CAZYQR010000277.1:0-4287 GCA_964649755.1 uncultured Maribacter sp.
TTTTAAGTTGTTTTAAATTAATACAACCAAATACATAGTCTGATGGAAGAAGTATTATTGGAAAAACTGTTTGTTTACGGAACGGTGTTCCTGCTATGTGGCTTAACGGTATTCTTATATCTCAAAAGAAAGAAAAAAAAGACCATAACGACCGTTAAAAAGGTTGCGATTGCCAAAGAAGAAGGTCTTTTTGAACCCGTTTCCTTATACCCCTCTATTGATTTGAACAGCTGTATAGGTGGTGGTGCCTGTATTACAGCTTGTCCCGAAAAGGACATTCTGGGTATCGCGGATGGCATTGCTACTGTCATCAATACATCCAATTGTGTTGGGCATGGCGCGTGTTTTCACGCTTGCCCAGTAGAGGCCATATCCCTTAAGATTGGAACTGAAAAAAGGGGTGTTGACCTTCCGCACGTTAGCGAAGACTTTGAAACCAATATCAAAGGCATGTACATTGCTGGGGAATTGGGGGGAATGGGGCTGATCAAGAACAGCGTTGAACAAGGACAACAGGCCATGCGAAATATTGCCAAGAACAAAAAACCATCCAAGGAAAATGTATTGGATGTCGTGATAATAGGGGCTGGACCTGCAGGAATTTCAGCTACGCTCGCCGCCAAAGAACTTGGGCTATCAGCCCTTACCTTAGAGCAGGACTCTTTAGGAGGAACCGTTTACACTTTTCCGCGATCTAAAATCGTAATGACAGCACCTATGGATCTGCCGCTTTACGGCAAGGTCAAATTATATGACACCTCTAAAGACGAATTACTGCAATTATGGAAAAAAGTGATCTCTGAACACGATTTGGAAATAATTGAACATACTAAAGTTGAAGGTATAACACCTGTAGAAAATGAAACGTTCAAAATAACAACGAATACCGGCCAAGAATACTTTTGCAACCAGGTCCTTTTATCTATAGGTCGAAGAGGAACCCCCAGAAAGCTGGGAGTTCCCGGTGAGGATACCCAAAAAGTAGCATACCGTTTATTGGAACCTGAACAGATTTCCAACAAAAAAATAATAGTAGTCGGCGGTGGCGATTCTGCCATAGAATCCGCTTTGCTCCTTATAGATGAAAATGAGGTAATACTATCTTATAGAAAAGACCAGTTTTCAAGACTTAAACCCAAAAACCGCGAAAATATTGAGGAGGCCATAGCCAGTAATTCAATTAAGGTCGTATATAATTCTAATTTAGTGTCAATAAACGACAAAAGCGTATTGATCAATACCGAAGATGACGAAGCCATGGAGGTTGAAAATGACCTGGTCTATATTTTTGCAGGCGGTGAGCTGCCAACTAGCTTTTTACAAAATGCCGGGATTGAAGTCTCCAAACGCTTTGGGCATACCATGAAATCTTACAAATAAATGGATTGAATAAAGTTTTTAAACATACCCTATTACTATCGTTGCTGACCCTAACCCTTGGTTATGGGCAAATATCCCCTGGTGACTTATCTGAAGCCCATTCCGAATTGGAAGGGATGAGCAATTGTACCCTTTGTCACGACTTAGGTGATAAAGTTTCAGATAAAAAATGTTTGGAATGCCATACCGATATTCAATCATTAATCAATAAAAAAAGTGGCTATCATGCGGAATCGAGTATTAAGAAAAAAGATTGTTTTGAATGTCATAGTGATCATCACGGCCGTAAATTTGACATGGTCCGCTTTGATGAAGATAATTTTGACCATGACCTTACAGGATATGAACTGGAAGGCAAGCACGAAGAAGTAGATTGTAGAAAATGCCACGTTTCAGAAAATATTGCTGATGCCGAGATAAGAAAGAAAAAAAACACCTTTTTAGGGTTAGATGAAACCTGCTTATCCTGCCATGATGATTATCATCAAAAAACCTTATCCAATACCTGTGTTGATTGCCATGATATGGAAGGTTTTAAACCAGCACCCAAGTTTGACCATGATGTGGCCGATTTTCAACTAAAAGGAGAACATGCCAATGTTGATTGTCTTGAATGTCATCAAATGACGACGAAAAATGGCAAGGATTTTCAAGAATTCACTGATTTGTCATTTAACGATTGTGTTTCTTGCCATGATGACCCACATAATAATCAATTGGAAGGCCAATGTACCCAATGTCATACAGAAACGGCATTTACAGATTTTATGGGAACAGGGAATTTTGACCATGACCTTACCGACTTCACCTTAAGGGGAAAGCACAAAACAGAGGATTGTTTTAGTTGCCATGCAAAATCCATTGATCCTTTGGATGTGTTTCAAGATAGAAGTAATGTTAATGAAAACAGCTGTGTTACTTGCCATGCTGATGTGCATGATGGAAAATACGGAAACCAATGTGTCAAATGCCATCGCGAAAGTAGCTTTCTTTCATTACGCACCATGGACTTTTTTGATCACACCACTACAGATTATCCCTTAGAAGGTAAACACCAAGAAGTCGATTGTAGACAATGCCATAAGAAACGATTCTCTACCCCTATAGATTTTACCGCCTGCAACAATTGCCATGATGATTATCACAGCGGTGAATTCAAAGAAAATGACGTTTCTCCCGATTGTGTAGAATGTCATTCCCTTGAAAACGGATTTGATTATAGCCTTTATACCCTAGAGCAACATCAAAAAAACCAGTTTCCATTAGAAGGGGCACATACTGCGACCCCATGCTTTGCCTGTCATGTTAGTGAGGATGATAAAAAATGGACGTTCAGAAACTTAGGAGAAACCTGCGTTGATTGCCACCAGGACATTCACGAGGGCTATATCAGTGAAAAGTATTACCCCAAGGATGATTGTAAAACTTGTCACGTCAATGATGCTTGGACAGCCGTCGAATTTGATCATGATCAAACCAAATGGCCTTTGAACGGAAAACATACTGAGGTATCTTGTAGGGAATGTCATTTCAACGAAATAGCTGATAATAAAGGATATCCCGAACAGAAATTCGCTAACTTGGATACAAAATGCATTTCCTGTCATGAGAATAAACATGACGAAACCTTTGCAATAGACGGGGTAACCGACTGTACAAGATGTCATGTTACCAGTAGCTGGTTCCCAGAAACGTTCAATCACGACCTGACCAATTTTCCGTTGGAAGGCATGCATGTAAAAATCCAATGTAGTGCCTGCCATGAGGTTGCCAATGCAAACGGGGAAATTGAAGTAATATATAAAATACAGAAGTTTAGATGTATCGACTGTCACTTACAATAATAGTTCTTTTACTAGGCGTTGTGCCCATTCTTGGCCAATCACCGCATGGTGAGCAGTTGAAGATGGACTGTGTGCGTTGTCATAACCCTTCTGGTTGGAGTATGAACTACCAAACGATACAATTTGACCATGATAAGACCGACTTTCAATTAGAAGGTACCCACCAACAAACTGATTGTAAATTATGCCATAGTTCTATGGTTTTTGACCAAGCTCCTATGGAATGTGTTTCATGTCATACTGATGTGCATAGCCAATCTGTTGGAAATGATTGTATGCAATGCCATGATTCAGAAACCTGGTTGGTAGACAATATTCCAGAACTCCATGAAGAAAATGGCTTCCCTTTAATAGGTTCGCATAGTAATTTAAGCTGTGTCGAGTGCCATACTTCTGAAACTTCGTTACGATTTGATAGAATTGGCAATGAATGTATTAGCTGTCATCAAGACGACTACGCAAGTACACAAAATCCTAATCACACGACTGCAGGATATTCTACTGATTGTATTGAATGCCATAATCCTTTGGGATTTGGCTGGGATTCAGAAAGTATAAACCACAACTTTTTTCCTCTAACCGAAGGGCATGATATTCAAGATTGTACACAATGCCACACTACTGGAAACTATTCTGATGCTTCTCCTGAATGTGTAAGCTGCCATCAAGAGGACTATATGGCTACACAAGATCCAAACCACCAAACCACTGGTTTTTCAACGGATTGCGCTTCTTGTCATACTACCAATCCAGGTTGGTCACCAGCTGATTTTGGCAACCATGATTTCTTCCCGTTGACCTTAGGGCATGACATTGAGGACTGTACTCAATGCCATACCACAGGGAATTATTCCGATGTATCCCCTGAGTGTGTCAGTTGCCATCAAAGTGATTATGACCAGACCATTGATCCAAACCATTCAACTTCTGGATTCTCAACAGATTGTGTGGCTTGCCATACCACCAACCCTGGCTGGACACCTGCAGACATAAACCATGACTTTTTCCCACTTACTTTAGGCCATGACATACAGGATTGTACGCAATGCCATACCAATGGTAC
>CAZYQR010000278.1:0-4279 GCA_964649755.1 uncultured Maribacter sp.
ATCAGAATATCATCTACAAAACCATTGACCGTACCTGATGCATGTGACCATCTTGTCTTTTGAACTTGCCGAGTCTGCACACCTTTTTTGGTCCGTACTGTTTGTGTTTCGTAGTAATAATCCCCACGTTGTCCTTGATATTCTGCATATAAATTTGAATCAAAGGTCCAATACGGTATGTAGAGACCATGGAGTCCTTCAGGGTCTAAAGCTGCACGTTTTAATTTGTTCGGAGCAAACCAAATTCTGCTTACCCAATTCTTGAAAATCAGTCGGGCTTTTTTTGTATCCAATTGAAAAGGTACCAAGGCCCCAGGAAGAATCCATCCTTCTTTTTCAATATCCTCCCGAATTAAGGGTTCACCGCAATAGACACAATCTAGGGACTTATAGTTTTCCTCAACATGTTGATTTGCTCCACAATTTTTACAATGAAGTAAATCAATGGTTTCTGTATAGGCATTTTCGCCAACGACTTTCAGGTAGTGTAGAAGTTCCAACTCTTCAAAACTACTTTTAGCCTGTTCAATAAACTCCTCATATCCGCAGTACGCACAAGTCAGTTGATGCGAACCGGGTTTAAATTTGAGTTCTGCCCCACAATTGGCGCATGACTTATTGACTTCGGAATTTAAGGTTTCTTCCATATACAAAAGTTAGCCTTCCCGCATTTGTGCAGGAATTCTATAAAATATTAATATGGCTTACGCTGTTGGTAAAGGTGGTGGTGTACTGCCTCCTAAAAATACCTTCAATTCTTCAACATCTTTTAAAGCAGTCCAATTAGCCATTCCTTGTTTCCATACTAAAGAATCCCTATTCACTGTTCTACTAGCAAACAATTCCTTTAACTTATCGAAAGTCACGGGGCCTGCCTGTTGCCCATTCACGGCATAATGGTACATCACCTGTGATGGCATTGGCGGAGGTACAGCAGCCACTTGTAGTGGTTGCCCACCAAAAGGTTGTTGGGTTCCCGGTTGGCTCATCATATTACCCATTTGTTGTGCCAATACAAATCCCATGCCCATTCCCATTCCAGCTCCAGCAGTACCACCTTCATTTTTGGCAGCAGCTTCCATGGCTTTGGCAGCTTTGAATTGTGAAAGTTTGGTCATATCCAATTTATCAAGCCTACTGTATTCAAATATTTCCTTTTTAAGTTCTTCGGGCATCGATACATTTTCGATATAGAATTTTTCCAACTCTATACCCACACGACCAAATTCAGGTTGCATTACTTCCCGACAGGTTTCAGAAAGCTCGCTGGTATTCGCAGCGTATAATTCTATAGGAAGGTTGGCCTCACCTACTGTGTCTGTAAATCGGGTAACAATTAGACTTTTTAAATGTTCGTTTACCTCATAATTAGTGAAATTACCATCGGTACCCACAACATCAACTACAAACTTACCTGGGTCGTTGATTCTAAAGCTATAGGTTCCAAAAGACCTTATTTCAACCAAACCAAAACGCTCATCACTTAGCATAAACGGATTTTTGGTTCCCCATTTCTCATCAGTGAACAAACGAGTGGTCACAAAATATACCTCAGCTTTAAAAGGGCTGTCAAAACCATATTTCCATCCTTTTAAAGTCGTTAAAATTGGAAGGTTTTTAGTGTTCAAAGTATAAGTTCCTGGGGTAAAGACATCGGCCAATTGCCCTTCATTTATAAAAACGGCTGTTTGCCCCTCACGAACAATCAGTTTCGCATTATTCTTAATCTCATTCTGATATCTTTCAAACCTATGGACAATGGTATCGTTAGAGACGTCTAACCATTCAATAATGTCTATAAATTCATGACTCAGTTTGTTTTTTATTTCATCAAATAAATTCATTTTGCTAGTGTTTTTAATTTGTTAAAAGGTAAGAATTTCTTTAAATGTTCCAAAGGAGAAAATCCAATTTCTTATTGGTTTCATTACCTTTCGATAGGTCTGGCAAATAGAATTTCCGTCTTTAATTTATTTGTTAACTTTATTTTGTTGATAATTTTTTAACTCACTGATTATCTACTGTTTAACTACTTTTTCTTGTACACTTTATGACATTTATCATAAAGTGATTGTTTTCTTTTTGTATACTTTTATACTTTCTTACAAAGCACTTAATAACCATAAAATTTCCAGATGCGAACAAAAACTATGTCTCCCCAAAGAAAAACATATACGCAAGAAGAAGCCTATCAATCAAGTTTTGCCTATTTCAAAGGTGATGACCTAGCCGCACAAGTATGGATTAATAAATATGCCCTTAAAGATTCTTCGGGGAATATCTATGAACTCAACCCTGATGATATGCACCGAAGAATTGCCAAAGAAATTAGTCGGGTTGAGCAAAAATATCCCAACCCTCTTTCGGAAAATGAGGTTTTTGACTTGATCAAGAACTTTAAGTACATCGTCCCTCAGGGTAGTCCCATGGCTGGTATTGGAAATCCTTATCAAATTGCATCACTATCCAATTGTTTTGTCATTGGTAATGAAGGCGCATCGGATTCTTATGGGGCAATCATGAAAATAGATCAGGAGCAGGTACAATTAATGAAACGCCGGGGAGGTGTGGGCCATGATCTATCACACATACGACCAAAAGGTTCTGCCGTAAAAAATTCGGCCTTGACCTCAACAGGGCTTGTGCCCTTTATGGAGCGTTATTCAAATTCTACACGTGAAGTGGCCCAAGATGGGCGTCGTGGAGCGCTAATGTTATCGGTTTCTATAAACCATCCTGATGCTGAGAATTTTATTGATGCAAAGATGGAGCAAGGTAAAGTTACTGGGGCCAATGTTTCAGTAAGGATTGATGATGAATTCATGAAAGCTGTCGAAAACAATAAAACGTATACTCAAAAGTTTCCCATTCACAGTTTGGAACCAAGGTTTTCAAAAGAAATTGAAGCTAATAAATTATGGAGTAAAATTGTACATAATGCATGGCAATCCGCGGAGCCTGGAATTTTGTTCTGGGATACGATAATCAATGAATCCGTGCCTGATTGTTATGCCGATTTGGGATATAAAACGGTATCTACCAACCCATGCGGTGAGATTCCATTATGCCCTTATGATTCCTGCAGATTGTTGGCCATTAATCTTTTCTCTTATGTAGAAGAGCCGTTTACAAAAAAAGCCGCTTTCAACTTCACCCTTTTCAAAAAGCATATTACAGCCGCCCAACGTATCATGGATGATATCATTGACCTAGAGTTGGAAAAAGTGGATGGTATTTTGGCTAAAATAAAGGCGGATCCTGAATTGGATGAAACCAAAGCGGTCGAAATTCGATTATGGGAAAAAATAAAAGAAAAGGCTATAAATGGTCGTCGCACAGGTATTGGCATCACAGCCGAAGGAGATATGTTAGCTGCTTTGGGCTTACGCTATGGAAGTGAAAAAGCCAATAAGTTTGCAATCGAAGTACATAAAACAATTGCACTGGAAGCATACCGAGCTTCAGTATATGCTGCTAAAGAACGGGGGGCTTTTGAGATTTTCGATGCCGAAAGGGAAAAGGAAAATCCATTTATCCTACGACTTAAAGAAGCTGATGAAAAGTTGTATTACGAAATGCTGGAATATGGCCGTCGAAATATTGCTCTATTGACCATAGCCCCAACGGGCACAACAAGTTTAATGACCCAAACTACTTCGGGCATAGAGCCCGTTTTTCTTCCTGTTTATAAACGTAGAAGAAAGGTTAATCCCAACGATAAGAACGCAAAAGTGGCTTTTGTTGATGAAGTAGGAGATTCATGGGAAGAATATGTAGTATTTCACCAAAGGTTTAAACAATGGATGGAGGTCAATGGCATTGAAACCGCAAAGAAATACACCCAAGAAGAATTGGATAAAATCGTTAAAAAATCCCCTTATTATAAGGCAACTTCCAATGATGTGGATTGGCTGAGCAAAGTGCGATTACAAGGTGCTGTGCAAAAATGGGTAGACCATTCTATTAGTGTTACCATAAACCTGCCTAACGATGTTCCAGAAGAATTGGTAGGTAAATTATACCTAGAGGCATGGAAAGTGGGTTGTAAAGGGGTAACCGTATACCGTGATGGATCTAGGTCTGGAGTACTTATTTCAAATGAGCCTGAATCCGAGGAAACCTTGACCTATTTCCCAACAAAAAGGCCGCAAGTATTGGAAGCCGATGTCGTGCGATTTCAGAACAATAAAGAAAAGTGGATCGCCTTTATGGGTTTAGTAGACGACCAACCTTATGAAATTTTTACCGGTCTGGCCGATGATGAAGACGGAATATTAAT
>CAZYQR010000279.1:0-4277 GCA_964649755.1 uncultured Maribacter sp.
AGGTTGGCCCCTGAACGTTATTGTATTACCAAACGGTAAGCCTATTTACGGTGGCACCTACCATACCAATGCACAGTGGAAACAAGTTTTGAAGAAGATAAATAAACTGTACAAAGATGACCCTAAGAAAGCCAATGAATATGCAGATATGGTCGCAAATGGCATACAGGATGTTAATCTTATTAAACCCTCAGATGCAATTGAAGGTCTATCCACTGCTGTGCTCAATGAGGCAATTACCCAATGGAAACCCAACTGGGATTTGGAATGGGGTGGTAATACTGGGGCACAAAAATTCATGTTGCCAGGAAATCTTGATTTTTTAATGGATTATGGCGTTTTATCTAATGATGATACAGCCCGTTCCCATGTAAAAACCACCTTGGACCAAATGGCCAAAGGTGGTATTTATGATCATGTTGCTGGCGGTTTTTACCGTTATAGCACGGATTCCCAATGGAATATTCCCCATTTCGAAAAAATGCTCTACGATAATGCGCAACTTATCAGTCTTTATTCCAAGGCATATACATTGTTTAAAGACCCCATGTATAAGCAAATCGCTTTAGAAACTATCGCCTTTTTACAAAAGGAAATGAAAAATAACGATGGTGGTTATTTCGCAGCCATTGATGCAGATAGTGATGGTGAAGAGGGTAAATATTATGTTTGGAAAAGTAAAGAATTAAAGGATCTTATTGGCAATAACCATGATTTGTTTGAAGATTATTACAATACGGTTTCTAGTAAAAAAATGGAAGGTGGTAAAATTGTTTTACGTAAAAGTGAAGATGATGAAATCTTTGCAAAAGAACATCAAATTACATTAAGTAAACTAGAGGAACTCAAAGAAGATTGGCGGGCGAATTTGCTGGAAGCCAGAAAGGATAGAGTTAAACCCAGAATTGATGATAAAATCATCGTTTCTTGGAATGCGTTATTAATCAATGGATACGTTGATGCCTATAAAGCTTTTGGAGATCGAAAACTATTGAATGAGGCCGAATCCATTTACAATGCAATCAAGGAATCTGCTTATAGCGATAATCAACTTGTACATTCGTATAAAAAAGGCAGCAAACGTTCAGAAGGGTTTCTTGAGGATTACGCCTTTTTGGCCAATGCTTCATTAAACTTATACAGTGCATCACTTGATGCCCAGTATTTGGAATTCGCCCAGCATCTGGTTAAATCAACCGAAAAAAAATTCAAAGATGGGACTACAAATTTTTACAAATTCAATAGCAGTAATTCACTCATAGCCAAAATCATTAAAAATGATGATGGCGTAATACCTTCCCCAAATGCTGTAATGTGCCACAACTTGATTCAATTGGGCCATATTGAATATAATAAGGATTATATGAATAGTGCCGAATCTATGCTAAAGTCCATGCAACCACTTTTACAAAAAAGTATAAGGAGTTATACCCAATGGGGTTCTTCATTTTTGAATAAAGTTTACCCTTTCTACGAAATTGCAGTTGTTGGCACCAATGCTGAAAAACTGACAAGCAATTTGCATAAAAAGCACTTGCCCAACACAATGATTGTTGGGAGTAAGAAGGATAGTGGATTACCATTATTCGAAGGAAGATATGTAGATGAAGGCACCTTTATTTATGTATGCCGTGACAATACCTGCAAACTCCCTGTTGATACTGTGGAAGGGGCATTACAGCAGTTACAAAACTTTTAATATTTTTTTGTTTTGAAATTATTAGATAAAGAAATTAAATAATGAAAAACTAACAAGATATCTAGTTCATTATCAACTATTTGCTACTCCATCCTAGGTTAATAAAGACCAACTACTACTTTTTAATTAAATTCCAAAATCCAAAATCAAAATTCCAAAAGAGAAGACCTCTAATTTTTTTTTGGAATTTGGTGCTTGAGATTTGGGATTTGCGTTAGCCCAACCAACACTGCATCTGTGACTTTATCTAATGTGGTGGTCTTATTTAAATGTATTGTACTTCTAGATACATTATCTTAGTTTATACAAAAGAAATATAGTTACTAGTAACTATATACAATGTTATAAGATATGCTTTTACCACATAATTACATTTCTTTACATGATATAGGCAGATTATGAAATATTTAATATTAGTCCTTTTAATTTTCAGCTTAGAAAATGAAATATATGCACAAGCAAACATAGATTCACTTCTGGTTACATGGAATAATAAAACCCTTACTGATACTGGCAGATTAAATGCAATGAATTCCATCTTATCTGACGTTGTGTTTCTTTCAAACCAGCCTGATTCTGCAATGACACTTGCGCGCCTGATGTTTGATAAAGCAGTTGAAAATGATTTGAAGAAATACAAGGCAGCTGCATATAACCACAAAGGCTGGTGCCTGGGTTGGAAATATGAAAACGAAAAGGCATTGACCGAATTCGAACAAGGATTGAAACTATTTACTCAACTTGATGACAATCTGGGAATGGCAAATTCGTATTTGGGTATCGGAAGTGTTTACATTGAAAAGGGTGATTATACCAAAAGCCAGGAATACTTGTCAAAAGCATTATGGCATGCTGAAAAATCCGGGAACAAAGAGCAGATAAGCCAGATACTGCATTTTAGCGGTTCGTCTTATTTTCAATCCGGGAACGAACCGGCAGCATTAGAGAATTGGGAACGCGGATATGCTATTGCACAAGAGGCAGACTATCAATATGAAATAGCAATGTCGTTATTTAACCTTGGGAACATTCTTGCTATCCAAGGTAATTATCGTAAAGCACTTGATAATTACAACCGTGCAGACGCTCTGTTTCAAGAATTGGGGGATGCTCAGATATTGCCTACCATAATCAGTAATATGGGTGGCATCTATCAATTTATTGAGAATTATCCTAAAGCAATCGAATACTTACTTCGTTCCATTGAGTTGTCCGAAGAAAGTAATGACATGGCAGCCGTGGCTTGGAGCACTGCTATAATCGCTAACATCTATATTGAATTGAAAGATTATGATAATGCTTTAAAGTTTGCTGATGCTTGCTACGAAGTTTCAAAGGATTCTGGCAACTCACATGGAACACTTATGGCGTTAAGAACATATGCCAGCATTAGTGCTCAAAAGAATGATTTTAAAAAAGCGATTGAATATGCAACTCAAGGTTTGAAAATCACCAATGAAACGAATGATTTACTTATCAGGTCATTTATGTTCGAGCTCTTAGGTAAGAAAGTTTATTTACCAATGAAACAGTTTTCCAACGCTTTGGATTATTGTAATAAGGCCTTGGCACTATATGAAAACTCTGGTGCACTACTGAATAAAAGGGACGCCTGTGATTGCATATACAGAGCATACAAAGGACTGAATCAGGTAGATAAAGCACTTGAGTTTTATGAAAGATCTCAAGTATTAAATGACAGCTTGCAAATTGAAGAAACAGCGAGAAAATTCCAAGAAATGGAATATGAGAAGATTGCAAGAATCGATAGTCTCGCCCTAGTGGAAGAAAAGCGCCTGGTAGAAGAAGCTCATAAAGAAGATATACGACAGAAAGAGCAGGCGAGAAATATTTCATTTGTTATCGGTGGTTTGGTTCTTCTCTTTGCCGGTGGTCTGTATAGCCGTTTGCGCTATATCCGTAAATCAAAAGCCAAGTTGCAGCGAGAGAAAGATCGCTCCGAGAATTTACTCCTCAATATTTTACCAGAAGAGATTGCAAACGAACTCAAAGAAAAAGGCAAATCAACAGCTCGCGATTTTGAAATGGTGTCAATTCTGTTTTCTGATTTTATAGGATTTACCGAAGCTTCTGCCAAGCTAAGTGCTCACGATCTTGTAACTGAAATCAATGTGTGTTTCGAAGCTTTTGATGGCATAATGGGTAAGTATGATATCGAAAAGATAAAGACCATTGGCGATGCCTATATGGCGGCAGGTGGATTGCCCATCCCAACGGAGGATTCTGTGAAGAACACTGTAATGGCCGCTTTAGAGATGCAGACGTTCATATCGATGAGGAAAGTTGAAATGGATGCACTTGACAAACATGCTTTTCAAATGCGAATAGGTATCCATACTGGCCCAGTAGTAGCAGGTATTGTAGGTGTTAAGAAATTCCAATACGACATTTGGGGTGATACTGTCAACACCGCCAATAGAATGGAAAGCAAAGGTGAAGTTGGCAAGGTGAATATTAGCAAGGCAACATATGAGCTACTGAAAGATGACGAAAATTTTGCTTTTGAAACCCGTGGGAAAATTGAGGCCAAAGGAAAAGGAGAGCTTGAGATGTATTT
>CAZYQR010000280.1:0-4268 GCA_964649755.1 uncultured Maribacter sp.
TATCCAGATGCCTTAAAACTGAATGAAAGGGCCAATGTGTTTACAACAAAATCATTTAAAGATGGTTTTTTTGAGGTACAAGATGCTTCATCACAACTAGTTTCCCAGTTTTTAGAAGTTGAGCCGGGACAACGTGTTGTCGATACTTGTGCTGGTGCCGGTGGAAAATCATTACACCTTGCAGCCCTCATGGAGAATAAAGGGCAACTTATAGCCATGGATATCTATGAAAACAAGCTAAAGGAACTAAAACGTAGGGCGCGTAGAAATGGCGCACATAATATTGAACCCCGACATATACATTCGACCAAGGTTATAAAAAAGCTCCACGATAAAGCAGATAGAGTGCTTATTGATGCACCATGTACAGGGTTGGGCGTACTTCGCAGAAACCCTGATGCTAAATGGAAATTACAGCCTGATTTCTTGGAAAAAATTACCAAGACACAACAGGAAATTCTTAGAAGTTATAGTAAAATGGTCAAGCCAGGAGGAAAAATGGTTTACGCTACTTGCTCCATACTTCCTCAAGAAAATATTTTACAGGTAAAATCATTCTTGGCATCAGAGGAGGGCAAGGAATTTACACTGGCAAAGGATAAGAAAGTATTCGCATCAAAAAGTGGTTTTGATGGTTTTTATATGGCTTTATTGGAAAGAAAGTAATCAACAATTAGCATTAATAACTGTTTACCAGGCACCTAAAATCATAGGGTAAAAAGATGTAAATTTGTGCTTTCTCAAACTTAACAATTTACAGGATTCATGATTCACTTTTTCGGGGTTGTTACCACTAAGGTTTTTGCAGTACAAACGCAGCAAGAACTTTCTCAGGAAGATACAAATAAACTCAGCTGGTTGTTTGGAAACCAACCTAAGATAAACATGGCGTCGCTCGACGCCTTTTTTGTTGGACCCAGGGCTGCCATGATTACACCTTGGAGTACCAATGCCACCGAAATAACCCAAAACATGGGTATCCAGGGCATTATTCGTATTGAGGAATTTACGACTGTTGATGCTGATTTTATTGAATTCGACCCAATGCTCTTGCAAAAATTCAATGGATTAACGCAGGATGTTTTTAAGATTGATGTCATCCCTGAAGCTATCTTAGAGATTGAGGATATCCAAGCTTATAATAACCAGGAAGGCCTAGCTTTAAATGGAGAGGAAGTTGAATATTTGAATCAACTTTCCGTTAAAATCGGTCGCAAATTAACCGATTCCGAAGTGTTTGGTTTCAGTCAGGTAAACTCAGAGCATTGTCGACATAAAATTTTCAATGGGACCTTCGTTATTGATGGGGTTGAAAAACCCGCATCCCTCTTTAAACTTATAAAGAAAACCTCCCTAGAAAACCATAATGATATAGTTTCAGCCTATAAGGATAATGTAGCATTTGTAAAAGGTCCTAAAGTGGTGCAATTTGCGCCTAAAAGTGCAGACAAGCCTGATTATTACCAGGAAAAAGAATTCGAGTCCGTTATCTCGTTGAAAGCAGAAACCCATAATTTTCCTACAACTGTGGAGCCATTTAATGGGGCAGCTACGGGTTCTGGCGGTGAAATCCGTGACCGATTGGCAGGTGGTAAAGGTTCTTTGCCATTAGCAGGTACGGCGGTTTATATGACCTCCTATTCTCGATTAGAGGAAAACCGGCCTTGGGAAAAGGCAATGCCTGAACGCGAATGGTTATATCAAACCCCAATGGACATCCTCATCAAAGCATCAAACGGCGCATCTGATTTTGGCAACAAATTTGGACAACCTCTTATTGTTGGTTCTGTCTTGACTTTTGAGCATCAAGAGACTGTCCCCTCGAGCGCAGTCGAGAGGTCAGACACTACAGATTCTATAGAGGTCTCGACTGCGCTCGACCAGACAGGGAGAAGACTAGGTTTTGACAAGGTAATTATGCAAGCAGGGGGTATTGGTTATGCTAAGGCGGACCAAGCACTAAAAGACACCCCAAACACAGGAGACAAAATTGTAATCCTTGGTGGTGACAACTATCGAATTGGAATGGGAGGCGCTGCGGTATCAAGTGCTGATACAGGAGAATTCAGTGCTGCAATAGAATTGAACGCGGTACAACGTTCAAACCCAGAAATGCAGAAAAGAGCGGCAAATGCAGTCCGTGGGATGGTTGAAAGTGAAGTTAATCCAATAGTTTCAATTCATGACCATGGTGCAGGTGGGCACCTCAACTGCTTGTCGGAATTAGTTGAGGAAACCGGAGGAAAAATAGATTTAGACAAGTTGCCCATTGGTGACCCTACCCTATCCGCAAAAGAAATTATCGGAAACGAATCCCAAGAACGTATGGGACTGGTCATAGGTCAAAAAGATGTAGGTCTATTACATCGAATTGCAGATCGTGAACGCTCCCCTATGTATGAAGTTGGTGATGTTACCGGGGACCATAAATTTACTTTCGAGTCAAGTTCTAAAGGAGATAAACCCATGGATTTGGATTTGGAAGATATGTTCGGTAGCTCTCCGAAAACGATAATGAACGACATAACGGTCGATAGAAAATATGAGAATCCGGACTACACTTTGGAGCATTTTCATAAATATTTGGACCAAGTTCTTCAGTTGGAGGCAGTAGCCTGTAAAGACTGGTTAACAAACAAAGTAGACCGCTGTGTAGGCGGACGTGTTGCTAAACAGCAATGTGTAGGTCCCTTGCAACTGCCATTGAACAATTGCGGTGTTATGGCCTTGGATTTCAAAGGCATGGAAGGTATTGCCACATCTATTGGCCATTCCCCAATATCAGGACTAATTGATCCTGTGGCGGGTAGTAGAAATAGTATTGCTGAATCTTTGACTAACATTATTTGGGCTCCATTGAAAGACGGATTAAAATCTATTTCTCTGTCAGCCAACTGGATGTGGCCTTGTAAGAATGAAGGTGAAGATGCCCGATTATATAACGCTGTTGAGGCCATTTCAGAATTCGCAATCGAGCTGGGTATAAATGTGCCAACTGGGAAAGATTCCCTTTCCATGAAACAGAAATATAAGGACGGTGATGTTATATCTCCCGGAACAGTGGTAATATCAGCGGCTGGTAATTGCGATGATATTACTAAGGTTGTTGAACCAGTTTTACAAAAAGATGGTGGAGCTATCTTCTATATCAACCTATCTAAAGACAATTATAAAATAGGAGGTTCATCATTTGCCCAGATACTGAGCAAAATTGGAAATGAAGCCCCCACTGTATCGGATTCCGCTTATGTGAAAACCGTATTCAATACTATGCAAAACGCTATTAGAAAAGGATTGATCTTAGCAGGACACGATGTAGCTTCTGGGGGATTGATTACTACTTTGCTTGAAATGTGTTTTGCTGATGTTGATTTGGGTGCGACTTTAAATCTTTCCGCTTTGGGTGAAACTGATAGTATTAAACTTTTATTCTCAGAAAATGTTGGAATTGTTTTTCAAGCAAAGGATGATACCATCATTAAATTTTTTACCGATTCCAATATCGATGTTAAAAAAATTGGGCATGTTGTTCATGAATCCAAATTGACCATCAAAAACGATGGCATGGAACTGGGATTGAACGTTTCCTCTTTAAGGGATACTTGGTTCAAAACCTCTTTTTTATTGGATAGTAAACAAACCGCCAATAATTTAGCAAAAGAAAGATTCAACAATTATAAAATCCAACCACTGCAATACGTTTTCCCAGAATCGTTTACTAGTCAGTTGTCAGGTCGAGCGCAGTCGAGACCTCTTGACAACCTCTCGACTCCGCTCGAGGGGACAAAAGGTAATGACAAACCTAAAGCAGCAATCCTCAGGGAAAAAGGAAGTAATTCAGAAAGGGAAATGGCAAATGCTATGTATTTGGCTGGTTTTGATGTAAAGGATGTTCATATGACCGATTTAATTTCAGGACGTGAAACATTGGAAGACATTCAATTTATTGGTGCGGTTGGTGGATTTTCAAACTCTGATGTTTTGGGAAGTGCAAAAGGATGGGCAGGGGCATTCAAATACAATGAAAAGGCCAATATGGCATTGAAAAA
Source organism: uncultured Maribacter sp. (assembly GCA_964649755.1). GTDB lineage: Bacteria > Bacteroidota > Bacteroidia > Flavobacteriales > Flavobacteriaceae > Maribacter_A. The sequence goes on from CAZYQR010000280.1 coordinate 4,050, forward strand.
ATTCTTTGCCCGTCCTGATACGCTGTCTGTTGGTATTTGTAATGGATGCCAATTGTTCATGGAATTGGATTTGATCAACCCAGAGCATGAAACCCATGGTAGAATGCTACACAACGACTCCCATAAACACGAGAGCAATTTTACATCGGTAAAAATAGAGGAGAACAACTCAATCATGTTATCGAATATGGCAGGCGCGACTTTAGGCGTATGGATTTC
>CAZYQR010000281.1:0-4256 GCA_964649755.1 uncultured Maribacter sp.
GTTCAAAATATTTGGTATTCTCGTCCATTGGGCTCCATTGTGTAGAGCAATCGTTGCCTTTTTTGTCTTTCCACCAAAAAGTACATCCGTATTGATCGGTATTCAACCCTAAATGGTTTTTATACCAATCTTTTATCTCATCAGGATTTTTAGTTTTAAAGAAAAATCCCCCAAGACCTGTTACTCTATTTTTCATACGATTTATGCTTTTTTAATATTCTTTTCATAAAGGGTTATCCATTCATCAACGGTCATCTTGGTGCATAGTTCAGCAATGAGTTCATAAGGAATGGTTTCCGGCTTTTTAAATCGGATACAGCTTTTACCCACATCCAATTTTGTTTTTACATACTTCGGGTATTCGCCCACAAACCAATCGTGTAATTCTTTACTGGCATAAATGTCTGCATGGTACACCGCCACAAAGTTCTTTTGTGAAGCTAGGTTCATAAAAGGGACCGGGAGTTCAGGACTGCAGTGGTAGCCATCAGGATATGCACTATGCGGCACAACATAACCCAACATGCCATAACTCATTTGTTCTTCAAATCCCTTTGGTAAATTAACAAGAACAGTTTGTCTTAGTTTTTTGATGACCTCTTTACGGTCCTCAGGGAGCTCACTTATGTATTGTTCTGGTGATGTTGCTTTAGATTGCATAACCAAGGAATGTTAACTTGTAGTCTTTCCCTTAAAGTTAGCAAATTTTTTCTTTGATCTTATCAACGACAGTTTGTGCCAGTTTTTCTTTGCTTTCAACGGTCCAACCAGCAACATGCGGCGTAAAAAGCACATTTTCGGCTTGGGTTAGATATTCGAATGCTTTGGGAAGCACCTTATCATCAAACATGTTTTCGAATGACGATTTTTCATATTCAAGCACGTCCAAACCTGCGCCTAAAATTTTACCCGACTTAAGATTCACAACTAAATCTTCAGTATTCACACAGCTACCACGAGCTGTATTCAATAACCAAAATGGTTTGTGAAAAGTATTGATGAAATTGGTATCTATCATGCCCATGGTTTCTTCTGTCTGGGGGACATGTAGGCTAAGGACATCTGTTTTCTGTTGTAGTTCAAGAATACCTACTTGGCGCGCATTTTCATCTCCAACTCCACCTAAAATATCATAACAGATGGTTTCTACATCAAACCCCTTTAGTTTTTTGGCAAAGGCCTTTCCCATATTGCCGTAACCTATTAAACCTACAGTTTTGCCATCCAGTTCCATTCCTCGATTTCCCGCTCTGTCCCATTTGCCATGACGGACTTCTTGGTCAGCTTTATTTAGTTTATTGAATAATGAAAGTAACATTCCCAAAGTATGCTCCCCTACCGCATTTCTGTTGCCTTCCGGGGCTGCTGCCAAAAAAATCCCCTTCCTTTTGGCGTATTCTACATCAATATTTTCCAAACCTGCACCAACACGACCAATGAACTTCAGATTTGTGGCTTTATCCAAGAATGATGCGTCTATAGCAAATCTGCTACGTATGATTAGACCATCATAAGCATTGACTTTTCTTTCAATTTCATCCTTGGTTGAGGTGTAGTCTTCGTCATTTTGAAACCCTAGTTGTTCAAATTGCTCTATTAGTAGCGGGTGGTTTGTATCTAAGTGTAATACTTTCATTAAATCGATTATATTTTTGGGTAAATATGTTGGGTTTTTTCATGCTCCACATTTCCAGTGTGCGCGGTGCTTAGTTTTTCAAATAGGAGCAGATGTACTTCCTCACCATCTTTGGTCATGGGATTATGTTCAACACCCTTTGGAACTACAATAATTTCACCTTCCTTTACTACCTCAGTTTTCCCCCTGAATTGCATGTATAAGGTGCCTTTTAGGACTTGAAAAAGTTCATCTTCATTTTCATGGGCATGCCAAACAAACTCGCCTTGAACTTTGGCCAATAGTACCTGCATATTATCAACGATCGCAATTTGATGCGGATGCCATTGCACCTTGAATTCAGCGTGTTTTTCTTTAAGATTGATAGGTTTCATTGATTAGAAGTATTTATTTTGAAGGGCACTAAATGCCTAACACCATTTTGGCTATCCAGAAATAAATCAAGATACCAAATATGTCATTGCTAGTGGTTATGAAAGGCCCAGTGGCTATTGCAGGATCAATACCTCTTTTATCTAAAAACAATGGAATAAAGGTACCTATTAGGCCTGCAACTATGACAACTACGATCAATGAAATGGAGATGGCCAAAGCTGTTAAAAAATCTCCTTTATAAGCCCATGTAAACAATAATAATACCGCTGCTAATATTACGCCATTCAAAGTTGCCAAGAGCATCTCCTTGATTAAACGATTGCTTACACTACCTTTTAGGTCATCATTGGCAAGCCCTTGCACGATTATCGCACTTGATTGTACGCCAACATTACCTGCCATGGCCGCAATTAACGGGGTAAAGAAAAATAAAATGGCATGCTTACTGATCATATCTTCAAAACCGCCCATAATAGCTGCAGCTCCAACACCACCTACTAGCCCCAGGAACAACCAGGGTAAACGGGCACGGGTTAAATCCCAAATGCTATCATCGGCCTCAACATCCTGCGAGATACCTGCTGCCAATTGATAATCTTTTTCGGCTTCTTCTCTAATGACATCCACAATGTCATCGATGGTAATACGACCTACCAATCGGCCCATTTCATCAACAACAGGAATAGCTTCCAAGTCATATTTAGACATAATTTTAGCTACTTCCTCAGGGTCTTCATTTACATTAACAAAATCTACCTTGGGTATATAAATATCGCTAATATGACTTTTTGTTGAGGTGGTTAATAAATCCTTTAACGACAATCTACCCTTTAGTTTATCATCATCATCAACCACATAAATGGAATGAACGCGCGTCACATTTTCGGCCTGGGCACGCATTTCCTTAACGCATGTAAGCACGTTCCAGCTTTCCCTAACTTTTACCAACTCCTTGGCCATGAGTCCACCTGCAGAATTCTCGTCATAACGTAAAAGGTCAACAATATGCTTGGCGTGATCCCTATCCTCAATTTCAGAGATAACCTCTTGAATGATTTCCTTGGGAAGTTCCCCAACTATATCCGCGGCATCATCAGTATCCAGTTCCTCGAGCTCTTCGGCAATTTCTTTGGCAGAAAGATTATTTAGAATGGTCTCCCTTACATCTTCATCAAGTTCAGTAAGTACATCAGAGGTTTTATCACTATCAAGAAGTTTAATAAGATAGATTGCCTGTTCCTCGTTGAGTTCATCAATAATCTCAGCGACATCGGCATAATGGACCTCTTCCAACAAAGCTTCCAACTTAGGATTCTTTTGATCCTCAATCAGTTGCTCAATTTCTTGTAGAAGTTCGTCTGTTAGTTTAAACGGTGTCATTCGCTATCTTCTTTGTCAACACAATAAAATCAGCAACAGCCAATTGTTCTGGGCGTTGGTCAAATATAGCATCTTCTTTGAGAATATCGGAAAGGTCAAAGCTTTTTAAACTGTTTCGCAGGGTTTTTCTTCGTTGATTAAAGGCTGTTTTTACAACTCTTTTGAGCAATTTTTCATCACAATCAAGTGAAAAGTCCTTTTTTCTTGAAAGACGCAAAACACCTGAATGTACCTTTGGTGGAGGATCAAACACCTCAGGTTCTACTGTAAAAAGATAATCTGCATTATAGTATGCCTGTGTTAGCACGGATAATATTCCGTAGGTCTTACTACCCTCTTTGGCACAAATACGTTCGGCAACTTCTTTTTGGAACATTCCGGAGAATTCGGGTATTTGAGTGCGCCATTCCAGCATTTTAAAAACAATTTGGGTTGAAATATTGTATGGAAAGTTTCCAGTGATAGCAAATGGTTCGGTGTCAAAAAGTGTCGACAAATCAAATTTAAGAAAATCGGCCTCTATTACTTTAAAGGTGCTGTTGTTCCCTAATATTTCAGGATGTTCCAGAGGAAAATTCTGATTGAGGTAAATAATAGATTCCGGATCTAAATCCATCGCTACGAGGTCTATTTCATTTTGAAGAAGATATTTAGTCAATACGCCCGTTCCAGGGCCTATTTCAATAACATTTCGATAACCATCAAATGAAAGTGTTTCGGCTATTTGTTTCGCAATGGTTTCATCTTTTAAAAAATGTTGCCCTAAGTGTTTTTTCGCTTTTACGGGACCTTCTTTTTTATAGTACTTTTTTTCCTTCTTGAATGAAGCCGAACTCTTTTTTTTTCTTTTACCCATAGGTTTAAT
>CAZYQR010000282.1:0-4256 GCA_964649755.1 uncultured Maribacter sp.
ATACAATATCAATACTGCCATCGCTATCCCCATTACAAGTTACATCTTGAGGGGTAGTAGGTAATATAACAGGTAAAACTGCAGGGTCTAAATTAATATTATCAACCAAGAACGTACAATTACTTACACCATCGGTTACCAAATTATCTGTCACTAAAACCTTATAACCACCAGGAACTATACTATTGAAAATTCCTGTGGTATTGGTTGGTCCTAAAGGTAATCCCAAATTATCCTGGAGTTCATAAGTAAAATCACCACTACCTCCAGTTGGCAATATTGTTATTACACCGTCAGCATTATTACAGGTTGATTCTGTTGAGAACCCACCTGAAGCAGATAAGAAATCATATACAATAGCAGTTCCCTGACTAGTACAACCGTCAGCATCCACAACATCCACTAAATAACTACCAGGGCTACTTACCTGGAACGTAGCGGGATTCGTGGTCAAAGTCACCCCTCCTAAAGTAAACCTTGGAGTATCCACTGTAAGTGGAACACTAACAGTAATATCGAATAATGGCGCTGAAACATCACACTGATTGTCAACTGCAATTGATGGAGCTGGTAATGGAGGATCTAAAGGAATTATTTCAGCATTTGCAAATGATGTACAACCACTTGCATCTTGAACATATATATCATAGTTTCCTGGAGGTCCGAAAAAGGTAGTTGCAGTCCCGAAATCCCCTGGTGTTGGTGGAAAACCTGAATCCATAAATGCAAAGGTATATGGTGCACCTGCACCGCCATTTCCCTGTACTGTAAAGGAACCATTTGCATTACAATTGGCAGGCGTTAAATATAAAATGTCTATAGAAGGTAGATTCTGATCTATTATAACGCCAGTTGCATCATTACAATTATCGGTCAAGTTCGTTACTATCACCTGATAATCTCCCGGTAAGGCCAAATAGGTATTTGAATAAGGATCGGCCAAAGGCGTTACATTTTCAATAAGTGTAATTGAGCCATCATCATTATTCAACAATTCAACCCTCAAATTATCTCCTATGGCGAAGGTACTAATGGTATAGCTGATTTCCCCATTTCTATTAACATCACAAAAACCAGGAGTTGAGCTGGCCACAACATCCAATCCAGGGCCATCAACAGGTAGTATTTCGACTAAATAAATACATCCTGTACCCGTATCAGTTACTTCAACAGTGTAGGTTACTCCAAACTGCAAACCAGAAAATGTATGTCTCCTTGGAGGAATATTTGGTGATACGGGTGGAAGTGGATCATTTTCAAGCCGAATCAAGAATGGACCTGTTCCTCCAAATATTTCAACCGTATTACTAAATCCTGCTATATTACATACAGGTACCACCGGGTCCGGAACCACAGTTACTGTTGTTTGAGTAACAGTTACCGTATCTTCATCCCTACAACCCAAGGCATCAATAGTAACAACCGTATAAATACCTGGAATTAAGTTTGAAAATGTTTCAGCTGTACTCGCCGTTGGGCCAATTCGAGTAAGTTCAGCTCCAAATTGATCTTGTAATATATAGGTGAAATCGGCTGTACCGCCAACTACTCCTGTAACTTGAATTGATCCTTCAACTACACCTGCTAAACATGTTGCAACTACTTGCGAAACTGCAGCATCTGGCGCTGGGGTAACATCCAAAGGAATAGTAGCTGAAGCAGCTAAAGTTTCACAACCCCTAGCATCCCGTACAAGATAATTATAGGTTTGCCCTGCATTTAAGTTTGAATATACCGTTTGTGAAGTAAATGGACCTCCATCAAAACTTATCTCATAAGGTGCAACTCCACTTAATGCATCTGGTGTTATGGTAATAATTCCATTATCTGTTTGACCACAACTTGCCGGAAGAATAGTAACCGTTGCTGGATCTATAGATACTGGAGGGTCTAATGTCACCGGACTTGAATCCGCTGTACATCCTTCATTATCCACTACACGAAAAATGTAATCGCCTGGAACATTAGTATCATATAAAAAGTTTGTCGATGTTAATGGAACTGGGGCAGAAAATGTTGTTCCATTATCAGAACTAACCTCGTATTGTTTGGGGCCAGCGCCTGCAGTATAACCACCAGCAACAATGACCCGTATTTGACCAGGAGCACCACCACATGGTATTTCTGTAACAACGTTTGTATATACTCTAAGTTGAGGATTAACAGTAACATTTACTGTATCACTACAAGAATTACCGTCAACTACTTCTATGGTATGATTTCCTGGCGCTAAACCTGTAAAAACCGGACTTGCTTGTAATGCTCCGCCATTAATTCTATATTGATGACTTGCAAGTGGTGCAGATCCAGCAGTAGAAGTTACTGCAATCGTAGCTCCAGTTGCCGGTAAAAAACAGAAATCAGAAGCCGCAGCATCTAGACTTACCGTTGGTGCACTCAAAGGTGTTAAGTCAAAATTAAAAGTTGCCGTACAACCTTCGGAATCTTCAACAGATAAGGTATAGGTTCCAGCAACTGATAGATTACCGAAAGTTGTACCCGATTTTGGCCCTATTTGAGGGCCAGCTGGTGGTGTTAAGGTGTATCTATTTGTTCCCCAGCCTCCAGCAGCATTGGCAACTACTCTTCCCAAGTTGCCATTAGCACAGCTCATCGGCGTTACCGTACCACCCAATGTCAAAATAGGGGCATCTAGTATATCGAAAGAAGCGGAATCTGTACAACCTGTATCGGCATCTGTAACCGTAATAGTATAAGTTCCAGCTCCAGATAATGGCAATACTACTTCCCCACTATTTTGAGGGCCTCCTGAATAAAGACCACCATTAATATCCCATGTATAATTGTTGGCAAAACCATCTATTAAAAATGTACCTGTACCGTCTGTAGCACCATTACAAACTCTAAGATCCCCTCCTGATTTGACCCTTGCTCTAATTGAGCTAATTTGAGCTGGCGTAAATGTTTCAGTATACGTACAATTATTGGCATCTGTAATTTGAAAAATATACGATGTATTGGTACTCAACCCAATAAAGGTGTCACTACCACCATTATTGATAATAATAGGACTTATAACGGAATAATTGGTTATTGCTGCATTACTTGTTGGTGTCAACTGTACATCTGAAGTTCCTGCAGAACAGTTAATATTACTTTGAATAAAGTCCAAATCCGTTGGGGGGTCAACATCCAAAATAGTTATGGGTGTCAATTCCAATCGGCAACCTCCTCCGTCTTCTATGATCGGGGTATACGTTCCTGGTGACAAGCCTGGATAAGATGTTATTGCCGTAAAATTTAGCCCATCTATACTAAATACATATCCACTTCCAGAACCCCCTGTAAATGGACCTACAAAGTCGATTTGGCCTCCAATAACTCCTCCGCTACCATCACAAGTTCTATCTACAATTTTACTGGCTGATCCAGTAATTGCACCTACGTTAGTTACAGTGACTGAAGGTAAGGTCATAGTACATTCAAATCCACCTTGTTGATATCTAACCTCAATATTATTATAGGTTCCTGCCGGAACAGATATCTGCGGGTTTGTTTCCCATGGATCTATGGCATTCACCCTATAAGACAAATTATATCCCCTAGCGTCTATAATATTGAAGTTGATTTTTGCACCGCCGTTGGAGCAAGTTCCGTCAATGCCATTCACAGTCACATCTGGTGGAAGAAGATCTTCAACATTTGAAGATGCCGTTATTGTACAACCATTACTGTCGGTTATTATGAAATCATATGTACCTGGACTTGTAACGTTATAGGTCGTAGTGCCAATGTATGAAGGTTGGGATGGTCCGCCGTTAACGGTAAACGTATATGGTGCGGAACCTCCCGAAGTATTTACCGTAATATCAACATCAGTAATCGTTGAACAACCAAAACTACTATTCACTTCTGTTGAAGCGTCTAGTGGAGATAATCCACTACCAATAATAATAGGGTTTCCACTAGTATCCAAACTTTCTCTAGGTGGATCAATTCCGTTTAATAGGTCACCTGTACATTGTTGTGTTTCTACCTGTACTATATAGGTTCCGAACCCAACCGCTGAAAAGGTGTACGGATTATCAGTAATAAATGCTGTAAACTCTTGGGCTACACCACTTGAATCTAACAAGGTGTACTTGTAGGGTCCAGGAACATTGTTTGCCGTAACCGTAATCGTACCAGTATCCCCACTACATTGGGCATCAGTAAAAGTTACATCAATACCAATATCAAGCTGGTTTTACGTTACCCGGATCGTTTCATTACGGGAACCGATCCTGTGTGGAAAG
>CAZYQR010000283.1:0-4251 GCA_964649755.1 uncultured Maribacter sp.
GATCCGTTACATCGGTAAGTATTCCGTTACAATCCCCTTCAATGACCAAGGGCTCTTCGACGTTGATCTCAATAAAGGTCTCATCCGTCTCCCCGTCCTCATCGGTAACCAACAAACTAACAATATAACTGCCTACGGATGCAAAGGTATGAATAGGGTTTATCTCTGTGGAGGTAACACCATCCTTGAAATCCCAAGCGTAGGTCAAATCTCCTTCCACATCCGTAGAACCACTACCATTAAAGCTTACCTCCAAGGGCGATATCCCCGATAAAGGAGTTGCCGTGGCAACAGCCGTAGGATTTATATTAACCGTTGAGGTTATGTTTATTTCGACCGAAGTGGTCGTCTCCAAACCTTCGGCATCCGTAACGGTAAGTGTAACATTGTAGAATCCCGGAGACTCAAAGACATAGGTCGTATTCTCTGTCGTTGCCCCAGCACCGTTATCGTCAAAATTCCATATGAAAGATACAATTCCCTTGTCGTCCCTAGAGCCTGTCCCGTCAAAATCGATTGCAAATGGAGCCACACCTTCACTAAAATTGGACGATGCAACAGCTACAGGAGCAGCGTTGACCGAATTACAATTTGTGGCCGCACCGCCTATACTTGATGGAAAATCTCCGTTTTTGGTTATATAAAGCTTATCAAGGCCTGTTCCGTCCTCCCTGGGAGCGAACTCGATTCTGTTGTTGCCCTCTACAAGATCAAATACCACTTCTACGGGGCTAGCGGACCCAACCTGGTTGTGTACCTTGTCCCAGACAAAGACGTTGCTTTGAGCTATTTGGTTCCATCTAGACCAAGGGCCGTCATTGACCCGTACCCAGAAACTGTCATCACCCGAGGTAGGGGCATTAACAAGTCCGTGGATGTCATACCTGCCCGCGCTTGCGTTAACATTGAAGACCACGTAGGTACCGCTATCGGTAGAAGGCGCATCAATAGAGTTCCCTGCCGGAGGAATTATGTACTGCCCACCGGACGCCGACCCATCATCGATCACCTGCCATCCGGAACCTATTGTTCCACATTCTGCCTCCAACCAAAATACGTCACTCGCTAAGGATTCGTTGACCGAAATAGTTACGCTGTCAGCGTCAACGGTACCATCCTCGTCCGTGACCGCAAGGGTCGCGGTAAAACTGCCGGCGGTGGTATACACATATACTGGGTTCGCCACGGTGGACGTGTCCCCGTTGCCGAAATCCCATGCGTAGGTCAACCCACCTTCCAAATCCGTGGAACCGCTGCCGTCGAAGCTGACCTCCAATGGAGCAACACCGCTTTCAGGGGTGGCAAACGCTATTGCGGTCGGTGCCTCGTTGGCCGTCTGTCCAACTATCTCTATAGCCGAAAGCTTTGGCTGGTTCACTCCATCGGCACCCTGTGCATCGAAATCCATGTTAAGGACACCGTCCACCACGTTTATGTTAAAGGTCCTGGTTATGGCCGTCTGTGGTCCTGCTACCGCATTAATGTCGAAATCGTCAAGCACCGTGTTGCCCTCGATGACAACATCGAAGATACGCTGTGCCGTTCCTAAAGGTCCGCCACCGGTAGCTCCCCAATAAATTTCTGCAAAATGGAGGGTGATACTGTACTCACCGTTCGTCAGAGGTATCTCATAACCGAAGGCGGGCGGTAAAGCACTGCGCTCGGTCTGGTAAAGTACCGGAACCGTAGCGGCGGCGTTGGCAAAAATCTTGCCTCCGACAAAGTTCGTGTCGGCAATGTAATCGTTGCCGCCGAAACTCGTCGCGGGACCACCTGCGTTTATACGAAGTGCAAAATCGCTAATAACAGGCTCTTCCACAGTAATTATCAGTTCGGCACTATCACTGCTACCGGCCTCATCCGTTACAGTTAAGGTGGCGATAAAGCTACCAGCCGTGGTATACACATATACAGGGTTCGCCTCGGTCGATGTATCTCCATTTCCAAAGTTCCATATATAGGTCAATTCGCCTTCTAAGTCCGTTGATGCGCTGCCGTCGAAACTCACCTCCAAAGGCGATGTGCCGTTTAGAATATTGGCATTCGCCACAGCGACGGGATCGGTATTAACCGACACAAGATTCACGACTTCAATAGCCGATAGTTTCGGTTGATTGACACCATCAGCCCCTTCTGCATCCAGATCAATGTTTAATTGACCGTCAACAACCGTTACGTCAAAATCTCTTGTAACAATGGTTTGTGGTCCAACCTCAGCATTGATATCAAAATCATCCAATACAGTGGCGCCCTCAATCGCAACATCAAATATACGTTGCGCCGTGCCTAGTGTTCCGCCTCCGGTAGCGCCAAAGAATATCTCTGCAAAATGGAGGGTAATTCTATATTCCCCATTCGGCAAATCAATCCCATAGCTAAAGACAGGAGGTAGCGCACTTCGTTCCGTTTGATAAAGTACCGGAACCTCTGCGTTAGTGTTCACATAAACCTTACCGCCCACAAAGTTCTGGTCGGCTAGATAGGTATTCCCAAGATAATTCGTTTCCGGACCTCCTGCATTGATGCGAAGTACAAAGTCACCAACAACAGATTCTTCCGTATCGACTATAATTGTAGTGCTATTGGTTACGTTATCCGTATCTGTAACGGTAAGTATAACGTTGTAAACACCAGCAACAACATAAACATGCACAGGAGCTACATCTGTTACCGTAGGAGACCCATCTCCGAAATCCCATTCGTAAGATAATACACCTTCAACATCGCTAGAACCACTACCGTCAAAATTATACTCTAGAGCTATAGCTCCCGGAGTTACAGTAGCTACTGCAACCGGATCACTATTCGGTGGTGAAGTAACAACAATCTGTATTGCAGCGCTACCAGAGAGCCCTTGAGCATCAGTAACACGCAATGTCGCGTTAAATGAACCTGCAGTTGTGTAAACATGATTGACAATAGGCTCGGTAGAAGTCACTGAACCGTCTCCAAAGTCCCATAGGTATTCCACTATTGCATTCTGATCATCTATAGATTCGCTACCATCAAAATTTACTGATAGCGCTGCTGGACCATTAGTTACATCTGTTATTATGTTCACAATCGGTGCTTGATTTTCAGCAGTAACCGTAACGCTTACATTTGCTGTTGCGGTCAATCCTGTAGCGTCCTCAATTACATAGGCAAAACTATCGTCTCCTATGAAATCCAAGTTTGGCGTGTAGGTAATGGCCAATCCACCATCTTGTATAGTGGCCAATCCGTTTAACGGAGTTTCAACTGAGCTTATACTAAATGTCTGTCCATTTGGTTCAGAATCATTTTCCAAAAGCCCCTCCAATGAAGACGCTATATTCTGAACTACAGTTACCGCGTCATCCTGTGCAATCGGTGAAACGTTTATCAGTACTGCAACAGTAGAAGAAGCGACCAAACCATTCGCATCAGATGCTTCCACAACAACATCTATACTAATCGGAGCATCCATTGGTGGTGTACCAGAAAGACTACCTGTTAAAGCGTCAATCCGAACCCAACTAGGCAAAGAACCTTCAGCTGAACTGATAGCGTACGTTAAGGTATTACCAGGATATCCAGAATCGAAGTTCTCAGAAATATCCAAGGTAAACTCTTCGTTGGAATTCGCTAGCAAATCAGCTATTGGTTGGGCGGTAGGGACTCCTACCGGTCTAATATTGATGAAATAGAACGTATTGTCATTCCAGTCACAGTTGGCAGAACCAGCACCACATCCATTTGCAATAAAATCTTGTAGTGCAATGTATTCATTGGGCACTATGTTTCCATCCTGATCGATAACTTTAAATACTCTAACTCCTAATAATGGTTGCCCTGTCGAACTATTTCTCAGAGAGGTTGTTTGTCCTCCAATAGCAATCCTAAAAGGAGTACTTATAGTATTCGCTATACCAGCATTAATACCATCATTTTCGTCATCCTTTGGCAATAAGGTCTGGTACCAGAACTGATTATGTCCAAAATTCATACCACCAGCAGTCGAACCGTCTGTTGCAATCAATCGGGCATTGTTACTTCCTGGACCTCCATGTAAGGCCGACAACTGAATACCGATTACAGGTTGATTAGGATCTGATTGTTCAAAAAATTCAGACAATATCAAATCACCTTCGTAACCTGCATTAATATTATCAGCATCGGGATAATTTGAACTTGGTCTGAATGGCGTTCCGTTTGGCGGAGATATTGTACCATTATCATTAACGATACTTAACATGCTTGTTTGGAAACCGAAAGCATCAAAAACTTCTT
>CAZYQR010000284.1:0-4218 GCA_964649755.1 uncultured Maribacter sp.
ACTAATTTACAATCAGGGGTATTCAAAAGTATGTGTTATTCCTTGTTCACTTAATAATCAATAGCAACTAAAAACAATCAAACCATGTATACTGCTTTAACTTTTATAGGCTTCATTGCTTTTGTGGCCATTTATTCTTGGTATAAGCTCAGGAACGAAAAACTGGATTCCAAAGATGGATATTTCTTAGGCGGCCGAAGCTTGACAGGAGTTGTCATTGCAGGATCCATGTTTCTGACCAATATTTCAACCGAACACCTCATTGGAATGAACGGTTCCTCCTATAAAAATGGCTTTATCATTATTGGATGGGAAGTTACCTCGGCCTTGGCCTTGGTTGCCGCAGCAATATATTTTGTGCCCAGATATCTAAAAATGGGACTCACCACCATTCCTCAATATTTGGAAAAACGTTTTGATAGTACAACAAGAACTTTGGTCGCCCTTTTCCTTATGGTGTCATTTGTAGTTACTTTATTGCCCATTGTACTCTATACAGGAGCGATTAACCTTGAAAGTATTTTTAATATTTCGGAAGTTCTAGGGGTTTCCCAAGATCAAGGTCTTTGGCTTACCGTAATTGGTATTGGTGTAATCGGGTCCATTTACGCCATTTTCGGGGGCTTAAAAGCCGTAGCCATATCAGATACCATCAACGGATATGGCTTACTGGTTGGAGGACTAGCCATACCACTAATTGCACTTATCAGCATAGGTGATGGAAATCCCTTAGCGGGCTTGACTAAAGTATACCAGCATAGTCCAGAGAAATTTAATGTCATTGGGGCAAAGGATTCGGTAATGCCTTTTGGAGTGCTCTTTACCGGTTTGATCATAAACCAATTGTATTTCTGGAGTATGAACCAAACCATTATCCAGCGGGCACTTGGAGCAAAAAACTTAGTGGAAGCACAGAAAGGACTTTTATATACAGGGGTTTTAAAAATACTGGTGCCGATTATCATTATTTTGCCAGGGGTAATAGGTTATTATTATTATGGGGATTCGCTCTTTGACAATCAGGATATGATTTATCCAGAGCTTATTAAAAAAGTACTTCCCGTTGGCCTTGTGGGGTTGTTTGCCGCAATAGTGATGGGGGCCGTTTTAAGCACCTTTAATAGTGTACTTAACAGTGCGGCGACTATATTTAGTATCGATGTATACAAAAGGCACCTTGGCAAGAATAGTACGGACAAAAAATTGGTAAAGGTAGGAAAATTGACCTCTACTGTTTTGGCCATTTTTGCTATTATGGCGGCACCTATGGTGGCTAACGCGCCCGACGGCCTTTATCAATTACTACAACAATTGAATGGTATTTTCTTTATCCCTATTGCATCAATTATGTTGGCAGGGTTTTTTTTAAAGAGAATATCAGCGGCTGGCGCCAAGGCCGCCCTGTTTGTGGGCTTGGCCTTTTATATAACAACAACCTTTATCCTTAAAACGGATATCCATTTTATCCATATTTGGGGAATTGAATTCTTGCTAAACATTGCAGTGATGTATGGTGTATCTTACTTTTATCCTCCGGAAAGAGAGTTTAAAGCTGAAGATCTTCATATTTTAGACTTGAAGGAATGGAAGTATACCAAGCACATGTCTATTGCACTTTGTTTGATTACCCTTACTATTTATGTTTTATTGGGACAAAACTGATGGGATACAAATGTATCATTTTTGATTGTGATGGAGTATTGGTAGATAGCGAGACTATTTCTGCGCAAGTGCTTGTGGAGATGACAAGAGCGTTGGGATTGTCCATAAGTTTAGACCAAGCTATCGACGAATTTTCTGGAAAGTCCTTTCACGGTATAGTTTCCTATATAAATAAGCGAATTGAGGGAAACGTTCCTGAGAATTTTGAAACCTGTTTTCGTGAAAAGACTTTTGCAGCCTTTAAATCTGAACTTCAACCTATTGAGGGAGTTCATAAATTGTTGAATGGCCTATCAATCCCTTTTTGTGTAGCCTCCAGCGGACCTCGTAAAAAAATTGTACTGAACTTGACCAAAGTAAACCTGATTGACAAATTTCCACATAACAACATTTTTAGCTCTTTCGAGATAGGGAGTTGGAAACCCGACCCTGAAATATACTTATTTGCTGCAAAAAAGATGGGTTTTAAACCTGAAGAGTGTGCGGTTGTCGAAGATAGTGTCTACGGAGTTCAAGCAGCTATTTCTGGTGGTTTTGATACTTTTGTGTACACAAAGGGCCCTAAGAAAAAGATATTGGGGAGCACGGGCGCTACTGTTTTTGATACTATGGAAAATCTGGAAACTTTGTTAAATTCCTAACCCTTTCATATGATTAATATTTTAACCAATAACATGCTTATTTGTAATGAAATAAGCTGTGTTTTAATACATGCAAATGCATAAAAAGTCGTATCGGATCATATTCTTTATATTGGCTGTTGCCCTCTTTTTTAATTCCTGCAGGGAAAAGGAAGTTGAAGCCAAAGAAAATGTGCGGATTGCTTTCATGTCCGATGTCCATTTGCAGGATATTTATGGTACTTTTTCCGATACTGATTATAAGGGTATAAAAAACCCAGCTACGGGAAAATACAATACCATAAGGACCATGAAGGCCCAATTACATTCTACCCGATTGTTCAACGAAAATTATTTTGCTTTTTTGGCAGCCTTGGAAGATGCTGTCCAGAGAGGTATTAAAATAGTTGCCCTCCCAGGCGATTTCACGGATGACGGTCAACCTTTGAATGTTAGGGCCTTACGACAAATCTTGGATACCTACTCAAAAAAGCATAACATGACATTCTTGATCACTACAGGGAATCACGACCCTGTCCGTCCTGTGGAACAGGATGCTGGGAAAAAAGATTTCTTGGGTGAGGGGGGAAGGGCACAACCAATCCTAAGTAAAGAAGGAGCTTTCACAACCGAAGGGTTTGATCCCATAATCACCCAAGATGTAAAAGAATGGGGATACGAGGGTATTTTAAATGAGCTTTCGGACTATGGGTTTTTCCCTGCTAAAAGGTTTTTATACTGGGAAACCCCTTTTTCAAAATACGGTTATGAGGATTATAGTTTCGAAAAAGCCGAGAAGGCATCCAATTTACAAAAAAGAGAATATGCCATATCTTCCAATTTAAAGGTTTCTGATGCCAGTTACCTGGTAGAACCACATGAAGGGGTCTGGCTTTTGGCCTTGGATGCCAATGTATATATTCCTAAAAAAGAAACCAATGGCGACTCCAACGATCCAACAAATTACCAAGGCGCAAGCATTGGTTACAACAATGTATTGACCCATAAAAAGCATTTGATCCAATGGGTGGCAAATGTGGCCCAAGAAGCGGAAGAGCAGGGGAAGACCTTGGTGGCCTTTAGCCATTATCCCATGGTCGATTTTAACGATGGCACCTCTGATTTAAAAAAGGCCCTTTTTGGAAACAACAAAATGCAGTTACAAAGAGTCCCAAAAGAAGAAGTGGCCCAAACCTTTGCGGATGCCGGTCTTAAAATACATTTTGGGGGGCATATGCATATCAATGATACGGGAATTCATAAAACTGATAAAGGTAATACATTGATTAACATTCAAACGCCATCTTTGGCGGCCTATCCGGCAGCCTATAAAATACTTACCATCAATTCTAATGAGGTATTGGAAGTGGAGACCGTACCCTTGGTTGCTGTTCCCCAATTCACCGAATTATTCCCATTGTACCAAGAAGAACATCGCTATTTAGTAGAAAACAGTGAAGAACCTATTTGGAACAAGGAAATTCTCGCGACTGAAACCTATCGGGAATATGTGACCTGGCACTTAAGGGAATTGGTTCGACTTCGATTTATACCCAATGATTGGCCACCTGCATTAAAAGAAAACTTGCTGGACCGAAGTGGCAAAGAGTTATTGGTAATGGCAGTCAGTTCGAAAGGAATGTCTCAAATTAATTCCTTACTAGGACCACAAAAATTGACACTGGAAGATTTCGAATCTTGGACGGGTTTAGACATGATTTTCGATTTTTACCGTTTGCACAATGGCGATGAATTGGCTCTTGAGGACATAGGTGCAAAAAGAATTAATCAATACAAATTAGTATTGCAGCAATTAGTATCTAGGAATCCAAATATTGAAGACGAGCTTCATGATTTTGCCGAAATTTTTGAAAAACAGTTTCGGGGAATTTCTTCGAGCAAGTTCCAAATTGATCTAAAAACTGGCAAAGTGAAC
>CAZYQR010000285.1:0-4192 GCA_964649755.1 uncultured Maribacter sp.
ACTCCCACTCTAAAGCCTCAGCCTCAAAGCGGGTGCAAATATAAGATGGTTTTTTTCTTTACACAATACCTAAATCAATTTTTTTTTAACCTTTTTACTAAACAGACCCTAACCCACTGAATAGCAAGAAGCAATGCATGAAAAAAAAATTCTGGCAGGGCTTAAAACAATTGTTTTAGCTCTTTTTTTACCGAACCCAAAACCATAATGCAACTATTAAAAGCGAGTGGCAGTCGTCCACCTAATACTAAGAGAAGAAATTCCATACCAAACCAAAACGAATAACGAAGTCACGATAGGGATAGTTTGGCGCCGAATAGAAATTAAAACCAGAGAACGAAGAATTAAAATGCTCCGCTTTCAAATAAATACGCGTTTGTTGAATTCTTGCGTTTATGAAAAAATCCAACATAGGGAAACCGCCTAGCTCTTCATTGTTCTGGATATAGAATTCACCAAGGACAGGATTGTAGGCATCCATATTATAGGAAGTGAAATACTTAAAGGTAACACCTGTTTGCAAATACATGGCCTTTTTGAATACATCGGAAGAAAAGTACAAGGTGTTTCTAGTCACCAATTGAGGCACGTTAAGTACATCATTGCTTTGAGAAACATTTTGATACATTATGGTATTATTGAGTGCAAAGCCGCCCAATTTAAATTCTTTAATGTACTTAACCTTTAAATGGCCTACGCTACTTGACTCTTGAAATGGTTTAATGGTGGCCTGCTCTTGATTTTCTATCAACTCTTGACCAGCGTCAGCACCAAAATAGGTGTAATTATCTATAGTAGTATACTTGGCTAAGAGGCTACCCCATTTTTTTGAATCAAAATGAAACTGCAGACTATTCACTTTTTGACTTTCAAAAATCGATGTATTCTGCCAGTTATAATTTACATACTCGCTTTGATACAACAAGAAATTAAAGTCTGGCATTCTTGCGGATGAGTGCAGCGTAATATCTATTTTATTTTTTTCGCTGAAGCGATAGCTAGCCGATGCATCAAGAATACTGCTCGTTAGGTCACCAGACAGATTGTATTTACCACTACCCTTTAACAAAAACCCTCCTATGGTCTTCGAATATTTGGCACCGAGGCTTATTTCATCTCCTTTTAATTGACTTTGTATTTGCTGACCATCTGCAGTAACTAACAAGCTATTGAAAAAATAATTATAGTTGTAATGACTTATGTTACCCTGTAATCTTCCTAAAGTGGCATTATAGAATTCAGCAGAGAATTCGTTATAGGTGGTTTTTAAACTTGCTTTATCATGTATTGGGGAAACAAAAACAGATCCAAAATATTCATTTGAATTGTCTTGCCTAAACTGGTAATACTTTGTTTCATAATTAAAGGTATGCCCAATCGCCAAAGAAGTTTTTTCAATGTTGCTAGAATCTTTCCTCGTTCTCAACAGTTTATATTGATGCTCTAAATAATAACGTTTGCCCAAAATCTTGTTTTCCCCATTATCGGTTGTGGTTAATCTAGTATCTATTCTAGACCTGTCAGTAAAATCGGGGTCGCCAGACTCAAACTGTTCTTCTTTGTCCACCAAGCCTCCATTTTCTTCTGTTTCTATATCTTGGGCTGCAATATGGGACCGCAAACTATAGCGCCCATTTTCAGTTACGTAATTAACGGTTGTCCTGAAATTACCAGATTGGGATTGATTTAACTCATATTTACCTAAGGAACGAAATCCTTTAAATGACAATGAAATATTAAAACGACGAGAGGTATTAAAGGTCAATGAGCCGTCCAGTAATTGCCCCTGTTCAAATGTCGTCTTAAATAAAAGGTCAGACATTGGAGTTGCTACATTGTAATAATCAATATCCTCAACCTCAAAATAATTATAATGTTTGGCTTTGGCACCCAATAAGGGGAACAAATGATTGCGCTCAAAATCAACACCCAACTTATTATAGGGTTGCCCAACATTGGCAAAGGACATTAATTCAAAATTATCCTTTCTTAAATAGTTGTATTTATATTCTTTTTGAATCGTAAGTGTCGTATCTACATAGGTCGTATCACGAGCATAGGAGATAATTTTATAATTCTTAATGGTGATTTCCTGAATGGTGTCAGATAGAACATTCTTTTTACTTTTCTTCTTGAATATTGTAGTATCAAGTTTTTTACCAGATGGAATGGAATCTACCTGTGCGTGGAGTAAAGGGCAACTTAATACAAATAGCAGTAGGAAAAAGTATTTCATAAAACAGCTTACTGGGCAAAGTTAATTTTTTTGTTCCTAATATAATGTGAAAGTTTTTACAACAAATAGTATTTATGTAGCACATCATGTTTTACAATACTCAAGATTGAAACAAAAAAATTATATTCGCCCTTAATCCGTAGTAACTCAATATGCTGAAAAGATTTTACCATACCTTCGATGAAGTAGGCACAGATGAGGCAGGCCGTGGCTGTCTTGCTGGTCCGGTTACCGCAGCTGCCCTGATTTTACCAAAGCGCTTCAAAAATGCAATGTTAAACGATTCAAAACAACTTTCTGAAACCAAACGCGAAAAATTAAAGCCGATAATTGAGGAAAGTGCGGTGTGTTTTGGTGTGGCCCATATCTTTCCCGAAGAAATTGACAAAATAAATATTCTCAATGCATCGATATTGGCTATGCACAAAGCTATTGACCAACTCAATGACAACCTGAAATTCATTATTGTTGACGGCAATAGG
Organism: uncultured Maribacter sp.; assembly: GCA_964649755.1. GTDB lineage: Bacteria > Bacteroidota > Bacteroidia > Flavobacteriales > Flavobacteriaceae > Maribacter_A. The sequence continues at coordinate 2,719 of CAZYQR010000285.1, forward strand.
TTTAAGCCTTATCATAATGTTCCTTTTGAATGTATTGTGAAAGGTGATGGTAAATACATGAGTATTGCTGCAGCATCTGTTTTGGCAAAAACCTATCGTGATGATTATATGATAAAGTTGCACGAAGAATTCCCGATGTACAATTGGAAGAAAAACAAAGGCTACCCTACCAAAGAACATAGAGCGGCTATTCGCAAATATGGCATTACAAAATACCATAGAAAAAGCTTTAGACAATTACCAGAACAGTTGACTCTGAAGCTTTAAAAAACTAACTTCGCTATAAATCTCTTTTGATGAATCTCAGATTTTTTATTGGCCTATTCATTTTATTGATTGTTGGTTGTTCACAGCAGCAAAAAAAGGCTTCTTCCTTACTCGATTTTATTCCCCAGAATGCAGCTATTGTTGTCAAGATAAACAATCTAAATGGTTTTAAAAGTGACCTGAAAAACAATGATTTCCTTGCTAAGTTGGAATCGTTTGGAATGTACAAATCGGTCTTTAATGAGATAAAACATCTGGACCATGTTACCTCTGAAACTGAATCAATTCTGGTGTTTTCTGAATTTGGTGCCGATAATTTTGAATTTACCTATGTAACCAGCGACGCTGCCAATACTTTTGTGTTGGATAGTGTTCAAAATAGTAAAAAAGAATCCGTTTTAATTGAAGGTCTAAAAATTGATAAGTACGATTTGGAGGGCGATATCCTCTATGGTATTTCCCTAAATGGGAAAATTGCAATTAGCTCATCCAAAGTTATTATCGAAAACCTCATCAAGTATTCTGATCAATCCAAAACAACCACTGAACTAGAGAAACTATATGAAATTGCAAGTGCTTCGAAAAACGCCTCCATATTCATCAATCTTGAAAAAAGCGAGTCACTATCCAAATCCTTACTAAAAGAGAATTCAGCATTGAAAGTTTCTCATTTTTCCGATTGGATTCTTGTGGATGTCAATGTGAACCAAAATCGTATTAATCTAAACGGAATATCCATCGCAAAAGACTCAGTCACAAACTATGTAAACCTCTTTAAGGACACCAATCCTTTGGCAAATACCACTCCAGCACTTGCACCAAGGTCTGCCGATGCAATTTTGTCCTATACATTTGATGATTACAGTACATTCGCCCTAAACCAACAGCATTATTTACAATTGGATTCACCTAAAGACTCCCTTTTAAGTACGGTCGAAGAGATTGGTGTTATTTACCAGGATGGCGGTAAAACTATTATTCTAAATACTTATGGTTCTGAAAAACTATCAGAGTACATTGGGAGCATTAAAAAATCGGAAACGGAATATCAAGGCAATCAGATTTTGGAACTTAACAAACCTGAATTTTTAAACCTTTATTTGAATCCATTAATCGCTAATTATAATGCTAATTTCTGCACCATAGTAGAAAATGCTTTCATTTTTGCGGAAAACAAGAAGGCCATAGAGTCAATCATCAATAGCAA
>CAZYQR010000286.1:0-4187 GCA_964649755.1 uncultured Maribacter sp.
TTAAAGATTCTTAACCGTTATCGTCCCATGTATTAGAAAAGAACGATATTTCAATAACAAAATTTGATCTTTAATATTCTTGAACTGGTAAGAGCGACAACGCATTTGACCTAGTGTTCAACAAACAAAAAAGAACTAATAATGCATCAAATTGATTATAAGGCTTCGCAATTGTTCTTTCCTTTATAAGTCAATAAAATTATTAAGATCCAGAGTCCAATCGTAGTCCTTATAAATGAGGTCAATTTCTTTTGTTGTAGATAGTATTTCAAATTCTTTCAAGATTTTCTTAACTCCGCTTTTAGAACCAAAATCGCCTCGAAACCAGCTGAACAACGAGGTTACGGCCACTTCTTTTTTAGTTTTGTCATATTCGGATGTTTTTTTCAAGTAGCTTGCTGTCCCCTTATTAAATTGTTCATTTAATAATTCTACTTGATAAATTGCCACGGGCGGACAATCTTTGGCACCACAGTTCAAAGCGAAGTGTACACGGTAATCTTGGTTTTTAACCCGTAATTTTCGTTCAAATTTGTTGGGAAACCATTTTCGAATATAACCTAGGCCCAAGTCCCATTGAGACTTTCTAATAATGCCATGTTCAATCTTTGCGAATGATATATTTTCGCCTGCTATCTCGATTTGGGCTTTATTAAAAAACTCACTTCTATTTTCATATAATTCTGGGTTCTTGGAAAGAATTACTTGAATGTAAGCGTTGTATATATTAACCCAGAATGCTAGTTTATGGGCATCGGTCCTTAGTCCGTCCTCTAACTGTTTTATAGTGGTATTTGCCAAGATATTCTGGATCTCTTTGGTATCCTTGCCCAATTTTATTTTTTGAAGAAATTCTTCAGAAATACCATTTAAATCTAATGCTGTCGTTGCTTTTTCCTGGCCTTCTGCACAATTCAAGCACAATAGGATTAAAAAGCTAAAAAGAATGACTTTGAATAAACTTGTTTTCATTAAATAAATGTTATTTTTTATCAAAGTGTAGGTTAAAAAATACTTTTGGTTTTGTTATGGGTCGTTAATAATCGTTATCCTTTCACTGATTTTTTTAGCTATTACATTAAAATAGAAATGTAGTGACAGTGGATACTTTTAAATTTGATGAGCTAGATGTAATAAAAAGGAAGTTAGATAATAGTGTTACGACTAAAACATGAAACTATAGGGTTTCTAATGGGTCATACATAATTTATATGATAAGTATAATTATACCAGCACATAATGAAAGGGAAAACTTGAGTTCATTGCTTAAAAATATTTCTCTTGCAGCCAATAAAGGTTCATATGAAGTAATCGTCGCTTTATCTCCGACCAATGGGGATAATTCGAAGGAATTACAAACTCCAATTCACACACGAATAATTCAATGCAAGAAATTGTGTAGGGCTGCGCAAATGAATGAAGCAGCAATATTGGCAAAAGGAAATGTTCTCGCTTTTTTACATGCCGATGTTATGCCACCTCGATCCTTCCTGAGCGACATTGAGAAGACGATAGAGGAGGGGTATGATGCCGGTTTTTTTTCATATAAATTTGATAATGAAAGTTTCTTACTTAGGATAAATGCATCTTTCACTTCCAAAGATGGAATATTTACAGGAGGTGGGGATCAATGTCTATTCATCAAGAGGTCGATTTTTGAAAAACTTAATGGATTTAATGACAGACAGGTGCTCATGGAAGATTTTGAGTTTTTTGATCGCATGAAAAAAAACAGAATACGGTATAAAATCATAAAGAACAACTTGATTGTATCCGCAAGGAAATATCAGAATAATTCCTATGCCCGGGTAAACCTTTCCAATCTTCTGTTAGTTATTCTCTTTAAAATGGGTTATTCAGCGGATAAATTAAAATCCTTACACAAAAGATTAATCAGAGGGCCAAATCACAGCCCAAATTAATACAATTTCCCTTTCGGGAGATTATTTGGTTATACTCCATAAAAAAGAGCCACCAAATGGCAGCTCTTTTTTAGCATTCGACAAAGTTTACAAGGCAAGGGAGGTAATTGCCTCTGATATTATTTAGATGGTTTGTTAATTAATGTTCATTTGAACCTGAGCCTGCACCGCAACATCGCTCCAGGTCTTGCTAACACCATCTTTACCTGTATGCAGTTCTTTGCAAGCTTTGTTGATAGAAGCTATTGCCCCCAAAGCACTCCAATCTTCTAAGTTCATTGTACCATTAAAAGTGATACTCTTTTCAGAATTCAGAGTATAATCCAACGGTATATTGGCCGTTTCACCATTCAAGGTAACATCTATTGAACATTTGTTGTCGGCATCTTTTTTAAACACTCCAGAAATCATTTCAGTATTTTTCATTGCCCCAAAAAAGAACTCCAGAAGTTTTGGGTCCCTCGTTCCAGTGGCTTCATTGGTGAACAAACTACTGACCGGAATGCTGAAAGTTGTACCGTTTAAGGCGTCTAAAGCAGTTGCACCACTTTTTGAATCCTTAATATCAATTTTCATGAATTTACCGCCAACAGGTAATTTTTCAGTGGTTTTGTATGCTGTGAAACTGACTTTAGTTGAATCTTTTACCAGCGTAAATTTTTCGGTGGCCATTTCTTTGACCTGCTCTTCTTTTTCTTTCTTAGTTTCCTTGCAACTGTATCCTACTATTAAGACCAATGCCAATGCCAGCAATTTTATTTTTTTCATTTCTCTTTGTTTTTAGATTCTGATCTAAAGTTAATTAATAATTTGAGTAGGGCAATAATTGGTCTGTTAGATTTGAATCTTAAGAGATGTAGCTTATCAATAAATAAATTCGTAGGACCTGCCTTAAATTTCGTTATGAAACGATTTTGGTAATTACCTGTGTTTCGTTATGTAATGTCTTATGCACTGGGCATTTATCCGCAATTTGGAGCAAACGACCCATCTGTTTGTCATCAAAATTGCCAGTGATTTTAATTTCCCTATGAAATGTATCGATTTTGGCGTTTGATGACTCACAATCCTCGCAATCCAAAGCGTGTGTTTTGCTATAGGTGGTATGTACTTCTACATTGTCAATATGCCAACCTTTGCGTTTGGCGTACATCTGAAGCGTCATTGCCGTGCAGGCCGAAAGACCAGCGGAGACCAATTCATATGGAGACGGCCCAAAGTCATTTCCGCCATAACTTGTGGGTTCATCTGCAGTCATATAATGGTTGCCAACTTTCATTTCAGTGGTAAATCCGTCATCAAAATCCAGGCTTGCAACTACTTGGTGTTTCGTTTTAGGCAATTCCTCTGAATCAGCAATGTTCAGATATCTTTTCGCCCAACCTGATATGACCTCGCCGGCATAAATAGAATCATTTTTGTTCATCAACAAATGATCCGCACCATCTAGCGAAATAAAACTTTTAGGATGATGGGCAGCCCTATAGATTTCTTCTGCATTTTTTATCCCTACCGTATTATCCTGTGGAGAATGCATGATTAAGATAGGTTTGCGAAGATTTTTTACAGTTTCTGACAATGAATTATGCTCCAAATCATCCAAGAACTGTTTCTTTATTGTGAAATCCCTGCCACTGAGGTTAACAATTGCCTTACCATTTTTCTTGATCTCATCAAGACTACTTTGCAGTAAATGTTGCACATGTTTGGGATTGGATGGTGCCCCAATGGTGGCAACTGCCTTTACTGAGTTCACTTGGGCAGCGGCATAAATAACGGCCGCCCCTCCCAAAGAATGACCAATCAATAGGGTAGGAGCGCTGTAATTATCATTCAAATAATCTGCTGCAGCAATTAAATCCTCAACGTTTCCAGAAAAATTTGTGTCACCAAAATCACCTTCACTTTCTCCCAATCCGGTAAAATCAAAGCGTAACACCCCGAAACCATTTGCGGTTAAGGCCTTACCTATATTCCGAACTGCAGCTAAGTTTTTATTACACGTGAAGCAGTGTGCAAAAATTGCGAAGTTATGTGGATGTTGATTTACAGGAAGCTCCAATCTACCCACCAAAGATTGTCCCTCCTTATTTTTGAATATTACTTTTTGTAGATTCATTCAATTCAGCTTTTTAGATGTTACAGATAGGTCGTAAAACAGCTAAAATACTTAATTCGAACGCTTTAATCAGTAATTGGTTTCTTTCTTAAATCTGAATTGAAAATAAAACCTATTCTTAGTATATCGTAATTTATTGACGAAAA
>CAZYQR010000287.1:0-4180 GCA_964649755.1 uncultured Maribacter sp.
CAATTAATTTCATTATTATGTCGCTTACCGTCCCTGGAATATCCGGATTAATTTGCTCCGGCCAAAATAGGGACTTCATTAGAACCAAAAAGCCCAATTCTTCTACTAAAAAAGGGGAGCACTGTATTGCTACCTGTACCAAATCCGAATTCAAAAATATCGGAGCCCTCCAGAAAAAAAGTCCTTTTTTCAGGAAAAAAAAGCGGAAATCGGGTCAAATTCGTTTGCCGGGTATCTACTTCTGTTTCTGCAAAATCTGTATTCACCGTCACCGTTGCTATAACATTTGGGCTTAGCCGCTGGCTCACATCCAGACTAGGTTCCATTATAAAATTTGATGACGCATCTGCTCCTTTTTTGTTCAATTTACTCACTAACGATGGTCTCACATTCAGTCCCAAGCCATAATTGAATTCAGGGAGATCAGTCAGTAGACCCGCCCTACTTGTTTGAATAAACCACTGATCTCGTTGCACATTGGCCCATCGTATGGTTTCTTGGTTTCTCTGAATTCTTCGCTCGACATTAAAGCCCCAATTCGTGAGCCCTTTTTTAAAAGATATACTTTGAATGGGCAAACGTATCTCTACGGTCCAACCGTCTGCGTTGATAGCTGTGCGTGCTTCCCAAATGGCATCCCAATCCTCATTTTCTGATTCACCTCGTCTTGATACCAAAGCATCATAACGGGCCGCAAAAGCATTTACGGCAAAAATAAAACCGGACTGCCCATCTAGAAAGGGGTCCAATACCACTTTTATATGGTCTTCATTGGAGATATCCGCATCCCTTACCTTTGAGAACCGAACAATATCATCTGGATTTGGATCCTTGCATTCTATTCCTATAACGACATATTTTGCATTAGCGATTACGCGAACTAGTGTTGGTGATGAAGGCACTCCTTTTTCCACAGGTTCTGTTGTTAGGAAATCATCTAAAACAGGTGCATTTTGCCAATCGGATTCATCCAAAAGGCCATCTATCGTTATCTCTCCCAGCAGTTTACCAGCTTTAAGAGAAGGTCTTTCTGTAGATTGTCCAAACAAAACTGTAGTGGACAATACCAAAAAACAGAGAAATAGATAAATTTTTTTCATGAGCAGTAAGGCTGATCTTTAATTTGCATTCGGTATAACTACCTAAATATTGAGGGTAAACATGAATTTTCACTGTTTTTCATTCGGTTCAAATGCAACATATAGGTCTTGAACCTTGGGCTCTTTTTCGGGTGTCAAGGCGAAGTAAACTTGGATGACACCCTTTTCAGCATGGACTTTAAAAATGCCCCTTAATTGATTCCATGGCACAATTTTATCGATTTTTTTGATTTCCCCTGCTTTTTCGAAAATTTCTTGGAATTTCTCCTTACGACGCTCCCGGGATTCATCCAAATATAAATTTTCGGAAATTATTTCCCTTTCTATTTCAGCATCCCAAGTTTGGATTAACTGTTGCACTTGCTCCTGACGCTTCGCTAGTATGTTTGATATTGGAAGGCGACGAGGGCTCAATTCGGCCGTTTCGAATAGTAGCTTTTCAATTTTGCTTGATGGTAATGGACCAGTATACGTTAAGTTGCCAAAAGCCATAATGCCAATGCCATATTCAGGGTAAAAGACATAATTGCTACCAAAACCAGGAAGTGCCCCACCATGTTTAATCCTTATGATATTGCTACAATCTTTCGAAATACCTAATCCATAGCCATATCCGGATATCGCCGCACATGGGTCACCATTGAAATCCTTTGCATCTGAATTTAATCTAGCGAATTGCGGGGTATGCATTTCCCTTAATGTACTTCGCTTGATTGGGCCAGATTCTTCACCACTCCTCGGAGGCCAGGCCGAGAGGTGAAAACTAACATATTTACTAAAATCTTCAATAGACGTAATCAAGCCCCCCATGGCACCAAAGGACCCATCATGAAGCATTGGCTCTAACTTCCATTGCTCGTCTTCCCAGCGGTATCCAATTGCCAATTGTTCTTTGGGAATATTTTCAAATTCCCAATAGGTATTATGCATACCCAAGGGTTGTAAAATATTGTCCCGAATATAATCTTGATAGGGTAAACCAGTGATACGGGTAATAACATTACCCAGCATTGCATATCCTGTATTGCTATATTCAAAATGATGGGAAGGTACATTGGAGAACGATAGGCCCTGATCAATAAGATTTATGAGCATTTGAGCAGTTTCATCTAGCTGTCTATCTCCCCATGGGTTATCTTCAGGGAATCCGGCCGTCATGGTTAAGAGATTTTCAATATCAATAGTTGGCGAATCATCGGTAAGGTATTCCAAGGTATTCATTTCAGGAATGTATATGCCCACCGGATCGCTTAGTGACAATTTCCCTTCATCCCTTAACTTTAGTATTGCCATTGCCGTAAAACTCTTTGTCATTGATGCAATTCGAAAAGAGGATGTTATTTCAGCACTGAACTTAGTCTCCTGATTGATTATTCCTGTTGCAGCAGCAATCGTTAATTCATTATCCACCACTATGCCATAGGCTATGCCTGGAATATTTTTTAAATTGGCATGTTCAACCATTAACTTTTGTATTTCTGGCGCAAGTTTTTTAATCTTTTCCAAGCGATTGTCATTTTCAAAAACAGTAGCCTTATAGATATCAGAAACAGGATGGGAAGAACCAATGGTTTTAGGTTCGGCAGCCTGCTTTTGTTTACATGCATTAAGTAGTATAAGAAAGCAGATAAAGAGAAGGTTGAAATGTAAGTTTTTCATTATTCTAATTTTTAAGGGTAACGGTATATGAAATAAACTTATTAAAATAGCCGCTTTTGAACCATTTTTACAAGTGTTCCAGCGGCCACCAAATTAGTTTAGCCGATTCAAAGGAAAGCCACTCCAAGGATTGTATAAATAAAAATGTAGTAGGCAATACCAAAAAACAGATAATCAGCTGAAATCTTTTCATGACGCATAAAACTGACCTAAAATTACAGAAGATTTTGGGTAAAATCCGAAAACGAGGTAACAACTTTCAATTGATGATTTTCCTTTTAAAAATCCAAATGTTTTTATATGTCGCTTTTAAGGTGTGATGTTTTTTTGAATTTCAGAAACTTATTCATTAAAGCGATTATTCTGCTTTTTCATAGGCTTCTTGCAGCCACGCTTTAAGTTGACTATCTATTTGATCAGCAGCTGTTAATTGTACGCGGTGCGTACACATGGTACCGAAAGGCCCCGAATTTCCAAGTCGGTCAGTTGTTGGCTTGTCCTTTAATTTTAGACCTAAATCAATTCTCGTTTTAGTAGCGGGTTTTATTAAGGCGAATTGTTTTTTTCGAATGATACTTACACTTGCTTTTTTTGGTGTAACAATTACGTCTCTCCCAAAAGCTTTGACGACGGTCAATAGGCTTTCATAAATAGGGAGTAAGTCCTCTTTTCCATGGTACTGGTTTTTGACAAGATCTGTTGGACCTTCGTTTTCTTCTTTTGTTAAGGTAACAATGGTGTTGGCAAAACCGTGGGTTACTTGGTGTTCTTTTTTAAGAAAGTTCACAGCCTCTGAATGTTTGGTGAAAGCCTTGGCATTAAGGACTGTTTTCCACTCATTGAGGGATTTACCCGTTTTTTCGGGCATATTGTTAATCATTGTTTGAAGTGCTTTGTCCATATCATTAATAGGATTTTCGTTGTTTTTAATTTTGACCACTTATGGTTTGCTTTACAAAATAGCCCACTTTCTTAGTTTCAATATCCTCAATGGATTTAAGTTTTAAATGACGCCGATATTTTCCTTTTCCTTCCAATAACTTTTCAGGATCCTCGAACTTGTATCCAAGACTAAACTCAAATGAAACATGATTTTGGTAAACGAATACACCACCAAAATCTTCCTTAAAGGAAAAAATAATTCCGCCGTACATGAACTTTTCTTCCACCTTGGGATAATGCTCAAAAACAATTTCGCGCAGTTTTATTAGAATCTGGTATTTTGAATGGTCTATGACCTTTATACTGTCAATAAAAGCTTGGGTTTTTATGTCATTGGACTTTCTCATTATTTCGTGTTTTTAAATACCCTGCAATGGTTTATATGCAATGTACTACAGTAAAAGTGCGACTACTTTTCGGCGTAACACAAACCGTATTCTACTAACTCAAATATTCTCAAAATAAAAATCAAAGATTTT
>CAZYQR010000288.1:0-4175 GCA_964649755.1 uncultured Maribacter sp.
CTGAAAATAAGAATTTATCGGTGTACGATAAAGCTACAATCCCAAATGCGAAGAACTTTCGGTTTGGGATTGTTGTTTCTGAATGGAATGCTGAAATTACAGAAGGTCTTTATGAAGGATCCCATGCAGCCTTGTTAGACTGTGGTGTGATTAAAGAAAACATTATACGTTGGAATGTTCCAGGTAGTTTTGAACTGACCCATGGTTCAAAGAAAATGATCACTACGCAAAAAGTTGATGCTGTAATCGCTATCGGAAGTGTCATTCAGGGTGAAACTAAACATTTTGATTTTGTTTGCAGTGCTACTGCCCAAGGAATCAAAGATTTGAATGTACTTTATGATACGCCTGTGATTTTTTGTGTCCTTACCGACAATAACATGCAACAGGCTAAAGATAGAAGTGGTGGCAAGCATGGTAATAAGGGTGCCGAAGCCGCTATCGCAGCCATTAAAATGGCTGCTCTGGGAAAGTAAGTCTTGATTTTTAGTGGTGTACTTCATATCCATTTATCTACATTTTCTTTTTAGTTGAACTGTTAACAAATTTTGGCAATAGGTTTACAGCATATTTTTTGATTTTAAGTAACTTTGGAAGCAATGGGTATGTTGAGCAAAATAACGAGAAGAGAAAAGAACAGAAAGTACGACTATAAGCCTCGTTTCTATGACGATAAGGGAAAGGGTAACCCTTATAAAATGGAACCAAAATTTGATAAATACCGGAGCACGGTTGATACCCCAAGAGGAATAAAGAGAAAAATTAATTCGGCCATGGATGATTTAAAGACCGAAGGTGACCGAAATTTAAAAATAAGAATGATTGTTATTTTGGCAGTATTGATTTTAATTTTCCTCTACATCATTGATTTTGACCTATCTATATTCTATAAGGGCTAATGGCAGATATCATAAAACTTTTGCCCGACCATGTTGCGAATCAAATAGCTGCAGGTGAAGTAGTACAGCGGCCTGCATCGGTAGTTAAAGAGCTATTGGAAAATGCCATTGATGCTGAGGCAACCTCTATAAAACTTATTATTAAGGATGGCGGCAAAGTTCTCATTCAAGTAATTGACGATGGCATGGGTATGAGTACTACCGATGCTCGATTGAGTTTTGAGCGGCATGCGACTTCCAAAATCCAAAAAGCCGAGGATTTATTCAACTTGAATACAAAGGGGTTTCGTGGTGAGGCGTTGGCTTCTATTGCTGCTATTGCACATGTTGAGATGCAGACAAAGCCTGAGCAGGAAGAGATGGCTACCCATTTGAAGATAGAAGGTAGCGAAATCATGTTCCAAGAAGTATGCGTAGCTCCTAAGGGAACATCGATTTCAGTCAAAAATCTTTTTTTCAATATTCCTGCAAGGCGCAATTTTTTGAAATCGAATCAAGTGGAACTTCGTCATATAATAGATGAGTTTCATAGGGTAGCTTTGGCTCACCCAAACATTGCCTTTAACTTTTATAATAATGGTGGCGAGCTGTTCAATTTACCCCAAACAAACCAAAGGCAACGCATTGTGCATATTTTTGGAGGCAAGACCAATGAAAAATTAGTGCCAGTTAATGAGGAAACCCAAGTTGTAAAGATTTCGGGATTCATCAATAAACCCGAGTTTGCCAAAAAGAGTAGGGGGGAACAGTTTTTCTTTGTTAACAATCGTTTTATCAAAAGTCCGTATTTGCATCATGCCGTATTATCGGCTTTTGAAGGTTTGATTAAATCTGATGCTTATCCTGGTTATTTTTTGTATTTGAATGTTGATCCAGGTTCAATAGATATCAATATTCACCCAACAAAGACTGAAGTCAAATTTGATGATGAGCATACTTTGTATGCTATTTTACGATCAACGGTTAAACATAGTCTGGGCCAATTTAATGTGGTTGCGGCATTGGATTTTGAACAAGATCAAAATCTTGAAACACCTTATAATTATAAGGATAGAGGTGCTTTGCAGCCCAAGGTAACTGTTGATAACGGGTTTAATCCATTTCAAGAAGTTACCCAAAATTTTTCTGGTGTAAGAACGTATAAAAAACAGAATACCGAAGGATGGGAGAATCTTTATGTGGGATTAGAGTCCAAAGTTGGAAAGGATAATGATTTTAACAGTTTAAAATTCGAATCTGAAACGATTACAGGGTCTATTTTCGAGGGGCACCAAGATAATTTGGAAACCGTAGCTACAACTTTTCAATTACGTCGGAAATATATTGTAACTACCATAAAATCGGGCATGATGGTCATTGATCAGAGTAGGGCACATCAACGGGTTTTGTATGAGCAGTTTTTGAAGAATATTACAATTAATGAAGCTGTTAGCCAACAATTGTTATTTCCATTAAGTTTATCTTTCTCTAAGTCAGATATCGATGTACTAAAGGAGATTAAAGAAAGTCTAACGACCATTGGTTTTGTGTTCTCAAAGGTTGATGGAGGGGAAGTAAAGATAACAGGAGTGCCATTAATGGTTGCTGAAAGTGAAGTGGGCATTGTTTTGGATCAGTTGATTTCCGATTTTCAATTGGAAATCACCGAAGATAGCTTTTCACAAACTGATTTGCTTGCCAAGACCTTGTCAAAAACCTTGTCTGTTAAGACCGGGGAGTTTTTGAACAATACTTCACAACAAGCGTTAGTGAACGATTTGTTTGCTTGTAAGGAAACTATGGTGAGTCCGTTTAACAAACCAGTATATGTGACCATAACTGAAAATGATATTGATAAAAAATTTATTTAGATGGGGAGATTAACTGATGCCATTAAGCATTTACTGATTTTAAACGTGCTATTATTTGTAGCGACCATGTTATATGGAGACCAGATGTATGAATGGTTTTCATTATGGTTTCCAAAAAATGAGAATTTTGGACTTTGGCAAATGGTCTCACATATGTTCATGCATGGTGGTTTGGCGCATATTGGCTTCAATATGTATGCGCTTTGGGCCTTTGGCACACCACTTGAAAGAATGTGGGGCAGAAACAAGTTCTTATTTTTTTACTTTTCGGCAGGACTGGGTGCTGCGCTTATTCATACCGGTGTGAATTATTACTATTTTAATGAGGGTATCAATGCATTGGTTAATTCTGGTTTAGCAAAAAATGAGATAATTGAGATTATTTCAGGCGGCCAATATAGCCCTAGTTGGTACGATATTGCGCCAAAAAGTACCATCGACAGTTTTTTGAGTGCGTATAACACCCCAGCAGTCGGTGCGTCTGGGGCAATCTATGGTATTTTGGTCGCTTTCGGAATGTCATATCCGAATAGCGAACTCTTCCTGATATTCCTTCCCATTCCTATTAAAGCAAAAATATTTATCCCAGTTTTAATTGCTTTGGATTTATTTTCGGGTGTAACAGGTTATGGCATTTTTGGACAAGGTATTGCCCATTTTGCCCATGTGGGCGGCGCGATTGCTGGTTTTATAATGATGTGGTATTGGAAGAAAAACCAATTCAATAATAAACGTTGGGATTGACAATGGCAACAGGAAATCTAAAATATCAATATGCAAGATTATCGGTAGCTGAGAAACTCATTGCTATCAATGTACTGATTTTCATCGTTAATGGATTGTTCACCCTTTTGCTAGGTATGAATAACGACGCAATTGTTCAATGGTTTCAATTGCCGAAAGACTTTTTTGATTTTCTGTCACAACCTTGGTCTATTGTAACCTATTCGTTTTTTCATGCAGGATTGGGACATATTTTCTGGAACATGCTCGTTCTTTTTTATGTAGGTCGAATATTTCTGAATTTGTTCAACGCCAGGCGATTTTTGAATGTCTACTTTTTAGGGGTGATTCTAGGCGGTTTGTTCTTTATGGTGAGTTATAATGTATTTCCTGCATTTTTTAAGGTTAATGCAGCGCTCATAGGAGCATCTGCAGGGGTCAGGGCCATTTTGATATTCATTTGTGCCTATATTCCCAATCAGGAGGTTCGATTGATCTTCTTCAATATTAAGCTATGGTATATTGGGGCGTTTATTGTTTTAACGGATTTGGTTCAGCTATCATTGGGTGTCAACCCAGGAGGGCAATTCGCGCATTTAGGCGGTGCACTTTTGGGATACATTTATGCGCGACAACTATTGAAAGGAAAGGATATTGGGGAAGGATTCTCAAAAATGGTAGATGGTATTGCAAATTTCTTTAA
>CAZYQR010000289.1:0-4144 GCA_964649755.1 uncultured Maribacter sp.
TAACTCCGGTTGATCAACTCCCATTAGTTTTAGAATCGTAGGTGCGATATCACCCAAAACCCCATCTTTTATTTCTTTTAAATCCTTATCTATTAAAATCAAAGGAACTGGGTTTGTCGTATGTGCGGTATTCGGAGAACCATCAGGATTGATCATGGTTTCACAATTACCATGATCCGCAATTAGGATTGTGGAATAACCATTTTCCAAACCAGCGGTAACCACAGCGTTGGCACAACCATCAACTGTTTCGCAAGCTTTTATTGCCGCATTCATATCTCCCGTATGCCCAACCATATCGGGGTTCGCAAAATTTAAGCAAACAAAATCAACTTCACCTTTATTCAATTCCGGAATGATTGCATCCCTTATTTCGTAAGCACTCATTTCGGGTTTCAAATCGTAGGTTGCCACCTTGGGAGATGGACATAAAATTCGTTGCTCCCCATCAAAGGGAATTTCCCTTCCACCATTGAAGAAGAAAGTAACATGAGGGTATTTTTCAGTCTCTGCAATACGAATTTGCTTCTTGCTATTTTTTGCAAGCACTTCACCTAGTGTTTCCCTAATATTTTCTTTATCATATACCACATGAACCTTCTGGAATGAATCATTGTAATTGGTCATGGTAACATAGTACAAATTCAATTTATGCATATTCAATTCATGCATATCTTCTTGGCTTAGGACATGGGTCAATTCTCTTCCTCTATCCGTTCTGAAATTGAAAAAGATAATAACATCATCTTCCTTGATTTTGGCCAAAGGGGCTCCATTAGAGTCTGTCATGACAATAGGATCAATGAATTCATCAGTTACATTAGTATCATAACTATTTTGCATGGCAGAAGAAATATCACTTGATTTTTCTCCAACATTATTCACCATAACGTCATAGGCTTTTTTAACACGCTCCCAACGTTTGTCGCGATCCATGGCATAGTATCTTCCAATAACTGTGGCCAACTTTGCATTTTTATCGAAACAGAATTGTGTTAAATCCTCTAGAAAACCTTTTCCGCTTTTAGGGTCAACATCCCTTCCATCAGTGAAGGCGTGAATGTACATGTTGGTTAGACCATAATCCTTACCTGCACTGATCAAACCCTTAAGGTGTGATGTGTGGCTATGGACGCCACCATTACTGACCAACCCCAAGAAATGAACATCTTTATTGTTTTTTTTAGCATATTCAAAGGCCTGTTTTAAAACTTCTTCGTCTTTAAGCGTATTTTCCTTAACCGCTAGATTAATTTTTGCCAAATCTTGATACACTATTCGGCCAGCACCAAGGTTCATATGCCCTACCTCACTGTTGCCCATTTGTCCTTCCGGTAGCCCTACGTTCATGCCATCTGTAAGCAAATTTGCATTCGGGTATTTAGTATATAAGGAATCTACAAAAGGTGTGTTTGCATTGTCAATTGCAGAGACTTTTGGGTCGGGCGATTTACCCCAGCCATCTAAAATCATTAGTATTACTTTCTTGTTCATGGTGCTATTATTTCGTTCTACAAAAATACTGTGTAAAGATTAGTATTACTATTTATTGAAAGGGCTTTTTCATTAATGTTGAATTGAAAGATGTCTTCTTGATAAAATAAAAAATGGGGGTAAATTGTTAAAATTTAGTTATTTAACAGTTAAAACTGAAACAATTATCTATAAACGTAGTCTATATTAGTATAATCAAAAGTTATTCATCAATCTAGACTGGACATGGTTCAGTCGTAAAAATCATTCATCATGAAAAAAACAATGTTAATTGTGGCCGCAGCTATGATGCTGACGGTTTCTGCCGTTTCTGCCGAAGTTCTGCCGGTGAGACACAACGTAGCGGAACTTACCGCTTTGTATGAAAAAGGGACTGTTAATTCTTTTTGTAAGGCCGTTATGCAAGGGGATATTGCAACTGTAAGAAAATTAATTGAATTAGGAGAAGATGTAAATCAAAAGTCTTTAGGTATGACTCCTGCTATTTTTGCAGCACGTTATAACAAGGCTGAGATTTTGAGATTATTGATTGAAAATGGTGCTGATATCAGGATAAGAAGTGATAAGGGATACTCGATTACGAAGTATGCCGAATCTGCTAATGCCAAAGATGCCCTTATGGTCATTAATGCTGAATTAGGTAGCTAAACAGTTTTCTAAGATTGAAAAAACCCATCACAATTATTGTGATGGGTTTTTAATTACAATATTCACTTCAAATAGTGTTCTGGTAAAAGAGTGAATAGGTGAAATTTAAAATTCGAAGCCTGTTAACGCTCTATACATAAATGCATAAACCACAATAGAGAACATTAAACCGCAGAAAATAGAATACGCTTTTAAGAGTAATACTACAAAACTTGGTTTGCAATCCTCGAATGCTTCAGTGTAAATGTTTTTAAAGTGTAAAAGTGTTCCCATATAGTTTTGTTTAAATGACTGTAAATCAAAGCTATAAGGGTTAAATCTGAGGCGATTGAAAGATTTAGAGGGACTTCAAATATAGTGAATTAATACTAAAAAAGACAAGTTTTGTGTTAAATGTGATTATTGTTATCTCCTGTATTTTGCTATAGCTTCCTTGATTTTATCAATTCTATTCTCTGGATCAGGGTGGGAGCTCTGAAATTCGGGAACACGATTTGGTCCGGCGGCGGCTTTTAAAATCTTCATTACTTCGATCATTTCATTAGGTTCGTAGCCTGAATTTATCATAAACCAAACACCAAGTTCATCACTTTCCAGCTCATCACCGCGACCATTTTTTAGCAATGTATTCTGGCCAATACTACTAACTATTCCACCAGCATCTGCACCTACGGTGGCACCCATAGTAACTGTTTGCCAGAAATTACTGTCGGCAATACGTTCTGCAGAATGCCTTCCAATTACATGCCCAATCTCATGTCCTAGAACCCCAGCTAGTTGGGCTTCATTAAGTTTTGAGAAAAGGGCATAGGTTATAAAAATTTGACCTCCTGGTAAGGCAAAGGCGTTGATTGTCTGGTCATCAGCCAATAAATGAAAATCGTATTTGTATGGTGTTTCCCTCGCTATGCTATTATCTACTAACTTATTGCCTACAAAATCAACCAACGATTGCAGACGTTCATCTGGATAAAGACCTCCATATTGTTGGGCCATTTCCGGAGCACTTTGCAGACCAATAGCGATTTCTTGCTCCGAGGTCATGTTAATGTTCTGCACCCTACCTGTATAGGGATTTTCTTCCTTGTTATTGCATCGTTGAATAAGGGCAAAGGCTACAATGGCAATACCTATGAATATTCTGATTTTCCAACTTCCTCTTCTCATGGCTACTAGTGTTCAGTATTGCCACAAATTACAAAAAGAGTTATAAAAGCTCAGTATTAATATCTAAAATATTGTTTTGAATATAATTTTTTATAAAGCCTGTTGAAAAATGCTCGCTACCATAAAGTTCTTCTTGACGCAATAGCTGCAATATATTCAACCTTCTATAAGCAGTTAACATTGGTATGGAAATAGGAGCATAGCTATAATGCCATGGTTCATATTTAAAACCTCTTCTCTTAGGCTCATGGGTATAAACTAAATAGTAATCGAATTTTTTTGAATTTTCGTCCATCCACTTTTTAAAATCCTCAAAAGGTCCCCCTGCCTCAAATTTTTCAGGAACCAAAACATCGCCATCAGTCTTGCGATAACCATCAATAATATCAATATCGGTTCCCCAATGGTGTCTACTGGTACCTGGAATTGTAGAATATTCAATAATCTTATCAATGGCCATTATAGGGTCCATGCCATCATCTTCAGTATATCGCATGTACTTTCTTTCCCAGATAGCCTCCTGTCTATAATAATTGCGATAACTGGAAACAATTTTTATATCTATTCCATCGCTATAAGCGGCTTTTTTCATTTCTAAAAAGGCATCATGCGCTTCTTTTCGAAGATTAATTCCCTCTCCGAAGAGCTCTATATCTTCCTTGCCCATGAGTTCTAATACTGAATATTCGAACTCATTGGAAAACGCCAAACTTGGTACCATGGTTAATGCCAAACCTGATATACTACTCTTTTTAATAAATGACCTACGCTTCATTTTTTGCTATGAATTTTTCTGGGTTATACTTTCTTATTTCAAAACGGATTACTTCAATAA
>CAZYQR010000290.1:0-4129 GCA_964649755.1 uncultured Maribacter sp.
CTGCGAAAAATCCTGAGGCCATTTTAATTCTTTTAATCTTCAAATATAAATCAGGTTGTTGAAATAGTGGAATCCATTTGACACAAATGTTAACTCAAGTCAAATTTGTAGATTTATAGAAGTAAAGTTCAAATAAAGGATGCCAAATAGTTTTGTGAATGGGTTAATTAAAACATTTTTTGTAACACTTGTAATTAGTAATTTATGTCTCTACCTGTTATCACTGAATGAGGGCAAAGAAGTTCTTAGGTACAATGGTAGTTATCTGAAAAATTTGCCTCCGCTAGTGCGAGCGTCACGCTCGCCCATTGCTAATTCTGTCACTCTCTACAATGTAGTTTAAAAAAAAGTGCGAGGTTGGGGAGGTTAGAGGTACGAGGTTCGCATTTCGTACTTTGTACCTCGTATTTAATACCTAATACTTCTTTACCCTGACCGCAAAACCTCACGAATTAATTCACTACCTTGGATAGGTAACCGCCAACCACTACTTCACATGATAAAATTCTTTCATTATCGAAACTTTATTTTGCTCTTGCAAAATCAAATGTCCTGTGGACATTTGGTTGAGATAGCCGCTTGCGGGCGTCTTGAAAATATAGTTAGAAACTATGATTAATTTTTTTAGACGAATCCGCAAGAAACTAGCCGATGATAACTCACCTGGCGGGCGGGCGGGTAAGCTCTTCAAATATACCCGCTATGCTATCGGAGAAATTGTGCTGGTAGTTATTGGGATTTTGATAGCCTTGCAAATCAATACTTGGAATGAAAACCAAAAAAAAGATGAACAAAGCGCTATCTATTTATTTGACTTAAGAAACGATATTGCTTTTGATATCGAAACTTTAAAAGAAAGAATATCAAACAATACAAATCGAATCAATAAAGCGGATTCCATCATTTACACTTTGGCAACAAAAAAAGATTTTTCAAAAGAAGAACTTCTCGGGTTTTTTAATCAAAATATGGTATTAACCAATCAATCATACTTCATTCCTGAAAAAAGTACGATCAACCAGATTGAAGCAAGTAGTAGTGGGCATTTGATAAAAAATAAGAAACTTCGTGATTTAATTTTTCGGTATTACTCTATCAACGATAGAACTGAAAAAAATAATGAAATAAGCACTCAATTATATCAACATAATTACTTCACGGAACATATAATAAAAGGAGCATTATTAGGAGGAGAATTTTTTGAGGAACTCATTGGAACGACATTGAATCGCCCTTATACAGATTTAAATAAGCTTACACAAAATTCAGACTATTTAGCGGCTTTGTTTGGGAAAAAATTTAATACCGAATCACAGAACAAACAATATGAGAAAATTAAAACAATGGCTGAAAATATCTTAGAATTAATAACTGATGAACTACAAAAATCCGCAAGAAACTAGCCGATGATAACCCACCTGGCGGGCAGGCAGGCAAGCTCTTCAAATATTCCCGCTATGCTATTGGGGAGATTGTGTTGGTGGTTATAGGGATTTTGATCGCCTTGCAGATTAATAATTGGAATGAAAACTAACGAATTAGATATCAAAATAAATGTAACTAAATAAAGCCTGCCGCGCAACATACTCGAGATTGTCAGCAGCAATAAGAAATGAACATAGAAACATGCATAAAATATCTCGAATTTGTATACCATGAAGGTGAGAGATTCCTGAAAGATGGACGCGTTACAGATGATGAATTAAACCAACTAATAATTGAGTTTCACAGATTTCTGGACCAGGTATCTGAGAGTGCCTTGCCTGTCGGAATAAAAGATCGAATCGCTGAATTGAATATAGACTACCCCAGGGCTCAAATTGGACGTGGCTATTGGTACATGCTCTCAGTTGTATTCACATTGGGATTAATGGCTATAATTTCCGCTAACTTAAGACAAAGAAAGCGAAAGAGAGTTTTGAAAAATCTAAAAAGTGATACCGCAAACACATTAATTTTTATCAAAATGAATTACTAAAATCATTAATAATATACTAACCAATTAAAAAGGATTCAAATGAGTACTATGAAAGAAAAAGTTGTGCTGATCACCGGGGCAAGTAGTGGAATTGGAAGGGCAACTGCTGAAGCTTTTGCGGCGAAAGGAGCACATATTGTTGTCGCTGCACGTCGAAAAGAGGAGCTAGATACTTTAGTGGCTTCTATCCAGGCATTGGGTGGCAAAGCATCTGCAATCAAAACTGATGTTTCCATTGCGAAGAGCGTGGAACAAATGGTCGCTCATACTATCGAAGTATTTGGTCGTTTAGATTATGCAATTAATAATGCTGGCATAGAAGGAAAACTAAATGCAATAACCGATCTTTCGGAAGATGATTGGGATCAGGTTCTTGACATTAATCTAAAGGGTACATTTCTTTGCATGAAGTATGAGGCAAAAGCCATGCTCCACCTTGGTTCTGGTGGTGCAATTGTGAATATTGGATCCGTTAATTCATTTCTCGGTTTTCCAACCGGATCGGCCTATGTAACATCTAAACATGGTCTTATTGGATTAACAACCAGTGTCTCTGCCGAGTTAGCACCAAAGGGCATTAGAGTTAACCTTTTATGTCCAGGTATTACTGATACACCTATGCACCAACGCTTGCGAGGCATTGTTGGTGACGACTTGTACGATAAAGGATTGCTACCTACGGTACATCTACAAAGAATTGGTCGCCCAGAGGAGATTGCAAAAGCTATTGTATTTCTTTGTTCAGATGAATCCAGTTATATTTCTGGTTCAACACTTACAGTAGATGGCGGACTCACATTGACGATGTAATTCATCTAAAAATTAGATTATTAAATTAACTCGATAAAATCGTTTTAGAGAATATTTGAATTAAATAAAAAATAAAAAAGGAAAGCACTAAAATGAATATTTTGTAACTTAAATAAGGCATACAATTCGGATACCTATAAAGTTGACAAATAGCTGGATAATCAAGGAGTTACTTAATTGTTTCTCCTTTTTTTATTTCCAATGTTTACAACCACGTTTACAACCACCCTCTTTTTCAACGTGATTTGAATGTTTATTGGTTTAGGAAACCACTCTTTAGAAATCTACCAAAACAGCCAGGACAAACACGTATCTGACAGACAGAAACTTTGTTAAATCAAAGAATTATTATCTTAGTTCTTATAAGAGGGATATCATCAATAACTATATCCCATTGTTGGTGGTCATATTAAATTAATCCATGAAAAAAATAATTAATCATTTAGGAGAAAATTGGATCAAATACGGATTTGAGACATTAGCTATTTTAATCGGCATCTTGGGTGCTTTATCACTTGAAAATTTGAATGAGGATAGAAAAGACAGAAAAAAGGAATACATTCTTCTGCAACAATTGAAGGCGGATTTTGAGACCAATCAACAACTTATCGAGGAAGGATTGGAAGAACAGAAGTTATATTCTATAATTCTCCAATTGACATTAAACCATACAGGACCGGAAGTGGAAATGCCTGAACCGGAAGTTTTGGATTCCATTGATAATCTTAACTATACTACACTCGAACTGGTATATGGCACTATTAACCTCAATCTCATGACCGACCAAATGGATATCCTCAAAAGCGACACCCTAAAAACACTCTTATCTTCCTTTCCAGGATTATATGCCAGTTATAAGGAATATGAATTAGCGTCGAAAGAAGGAACTTTACAACAACGTCACTTGCATCATAAACATGTAGCCATTTTATCAATGAGACCTGATCTACAAAGCATGTCACAAACTCCGCATAAATCAGATCACCTTGGGTGGCTTAGAGATCGTGATTATCAAAATGTTGTAATGGATCGACTACTTCAAATGGAAACGGCTTCTGACAAGCTAATGGATCTCAGGGTGAGTAATGAAGATGTTTTAAAACTAATCAATCAGGAATTAACCAGATTTGATTGATAGTCGATGAAATAAACGACCACGAACATGGTATATACAATATGCTCAGTTAGATGGTTTTGTAAAACTTGAAGTGCTATTTGGAGAAGGTGAACACGATCTTTACGAAAGTGGATATGTAGGTTTACCGCACATCGCATATACCTGACCCTTGCACGTCATACAATAAGAATGTGTTATCTTTAAACCATACCGTTCACAATAAC
>CAZYQR010000291.1:0-4096 GCA_964649755.1 uncultured Maribacter sp.
TTCATTGGAATCAGGGGCTTTTTGCATAGTTGGGTACAACATAACGGATTTTTGTAAATAGTATCGTTTAAATGTACTTGAAGTGTCCCATAAAACGTAAATAAATGAGAATACTAAAAGAAACCACAAATGGGCCACAGCTATTTTAAATTCTTGACATTTTTCAAAGCTAATTTTAATAGCCAATACGCTCTTAACTTTATGTCCAGTTAAATATAGTAAGTCCAAAGAGGCGCATTACTTATAAGGATACGCTGCTTCCAAGTTAAATGCCTCTTGTGCTTCTTCTCTAGGCTTTCCAATCCAGTCCTCTTTTTGATAATAAGGGGAAGTGTCCCAAATAATATCACCTCCAGTTTCCCTTGGGTCATCCGTATCTATAAGATAAGTCCTTAATTCTTTGGATAACCGGGCCAGAACGTCTTTGTATTCATCAAGATATGCTACATTGTTCATTTGAAACGGATCTTTTCTTAAATCGAACAACTCTTCTTCCGGTCGTTTTAAAAACGCGTGTTCGTAGAGGTTTTTTACATCGGGATCTTCTTTATGCCCCATCATGTATTCTTTTGCAGGGCTGTAATACTGTAGCATATGCCCATCGATGTCTGCAAAAAGAGGTGGATCTCCCGCCGGCCAAAGACTTGGCCCATAATTGTGTATATACAGAAAGTCATCTGTTCGTATGGCACGTCCAGGATACCCCAAACCACCTTTACGCCCCATAGCATGCCGCTCTCTAGCTACAAAGACATGATCAAAATCTTTGTTGACACGTCCTTCCTTATCGGACATTAAGATATCTTTTAAGCCCCTTGCCGTCATTCTTTCAGGCACTTTTTCTCCGGCATATTCTAAAAAAGTAGCGGCCAAATCGTTAAGACTCACAAAATCGGAGACGACCCTATCCCCGTGAATAGTATCGGGCCACGAAATAATCAAAGGAACCTTTGTTCCAAAATCATATAGATTTCCCAAACCTCGCGGCATCATCCAACCGTTATCCCCGCAAATCACAATAATCGTATTTTTCGCCATTCCATTTTCTTCGAGCAAACGTATTGCTTCTTCCACTTCTTGGTCAAAGGACATGACTGCTGCATAATAATCGGCAATGTCGTTACGAACTTCGGGCGAATCGGGAAGATAAGGTGGTACAAATACCTTCTCCACGTCTATACCAAGATTTTTTCCAGACTCATATTCAAAGGGTCGGTGCGGGTTTCTTGAAGAAAGAAAGTAGCTCCAGGGCTTCTGCCCTGTGTTCTTATCTAAAAATTCATTGAGATTTTTAAACGTTGTTCCTGCTGGATTCTTATCCCTTCCTCCAGCTTTGTAATCACCTGGGCCCCATCCTTTTCGATCATGTCCTGTATGATAACCTGCATGCTCTAGAATGTCTTGATATGTAGGAATGGAATCAGGAAGACTGCTCCATAAATTGGCGCCTTCGCCAAGTCTCCATATCTCTTGTCCCGTTAACATAGCTCCGCGGGCCGGGGTACATGATGGTGAACCACAAAAAGCATTGGTGAACCGTACACCGTTCTTTGCTATTTTATCTATTGCAGGGGTTTTTACGGTTTTGTCCCCGTAACAACCCAGATGATCCGAATAATGGTTGTCGGACATCAATACCAAAAAATTTGGTTTTGTTATGGGAACCACAGTTTTTTGTTTGCAGGAATACAAAACAATAAATACCAATAGGAAAACTTCCAGGGATACTATTTTTTTCATTTTTTCTATACTATGAAATTTCATAAATGTAATAAAATATGTTGGTGTATTTCATTTTATGTCTGAATAGCATGTTTAAACTTCCTGCTTCCTGAAAACCCATCCTTCGACAGCACTTCGAAGGCTCAGTGTATTAGCTCGGGAATCATGGACTTGCAACAAAAAAGTGGATGTTTAGTTAAGAGTCATGCTGTTATTTTGTTTTACATAAAAAGCACGTTTTCAGTCAAATAAAAACATAAGCGTTTAAAAGTATATAGATTCGAGTCCTGGTAGTCCAACAGCGTTGGAAAATCCCAGTTTTACTTGGGTTTTTTATGGAATGAAACTAGGGCGATAAGCCTGTGCCGAGTTAAGCCTTAGTAGACTAATAGCATTGGATAATCCTAAGACTTAAAATGTGTTTGGGTTTTTATCAAGAATAGGTTATTCATTCAATATTTCACCGTCTGTATCTGATTCCCCCAAGGCTTCTTTACTTTTCTCAATTGGGTTAGTCAACTTTAAATCAATCGATTTGGTTTCTTCGCTTTCAATATCCATGATATTGTCATCTGATAAATCATCATCCAATAGGGCTCCCATCTTTTTTCCTTCCTTGATCATGGCCCACGTCATAATCAAACTGGTGGCTATGATGACAAATAACAATATGCCCGATTCAAAAGTGGCTACCTGTGCCTCTTTCGGTATGGCGTAAAATAATAGCACGGTGATCAATCCGCGAGGGGCGATAAACAATTGCGGCATAATATTGCTGCCAAAAAATGTTCGGAGTATTACAAATCGTATGGCATAAATCGAAGCAATTATCAAAACACTGATTAGGGCAACACTCAAACTGAACAATGACGAAATGACAATAGTGATTCCGAAAATGACAAAGAAAAAGGTGCGTACTATAAAGGCTGTTTCGAGGGTGATAATATGGAGCTCATGATAAATTTGGTTTACTTTTTCATTCTCTAAAAAAGTAGATAATTTCCCTGGGAAGAATAGTTTTACATTCGCTATGACCAATCCAAAGATCAAAATAATGATCAGTGAAGAAAGATGGAATTTTTTTCCAATGGCATATAATAAAAGGAGTACGGCAATCAAAAGAAATAATTTGGCCGGGCTCTTGATCCGTTGAAAAATCAATATTATCGCATAACTGGCCACCAAGGCAATGACAATCGTAATCAAAAGGTTTATTGCAAATCCTGTGGCTCCAGTGTCTTCAGCAGGATTTAATCCACCGATTAAAAAGTAGAACATCATAATCCCCATGATATCGGAAAACGTGCTTTCGTAAATGTGAAATTCTTTTTTTGACTCGGACAAGCCACTAACACTGGGAATAATGATGGCGCTTGATAAAATAGACAAAGGTGTTGCATACAGCCAAGCTGATTGCATGGTCATTTCAGGAATGAATTGGTATATAATAAGTGCCGCTACCCATGCAGAACCAACAAGCCCGATCAAAGCGATGGCCATCGCTTTTAAAATTGGAATTATTTTTTCTTTTTTAAGTTCAAGTTCTAATGCGGCTTCAAGCACTATCATAATTAAACCAACAATACCCAGCATTTCCAATGCACCATCAAAGTTTGGCATGTTGGGTATAAAATAGCCCATAACGTATTGCAAAATAATACCAAGTACAATCAGCATAAGTACCGAAGGAATGTTGGTTTTTTTAGAAACACCATTGAACCAAAAAGATAGAATTACAATAATCGAGGCGCCAATGATGAGGTTGTATGATGAGAGAATTTCCATAACATTTTTTTAATTGTCTATAGTTTAAAAATAGCACTTAATTCTTTCTTGGTATTAATTACTGGGATTAACTTTCGTTACTTGAAGATTAGCTTGTTGTAGAAAACAAAATGTTGTATATTTGCATCACTGAAAGGATATTTAGGTATTCATGAGGGGACAATTTGTCCCCTCTTTTGTTACTAATAGTTATGTTGAAGGACAAAGTTAAAACGCTATTGAATGAGGCACTAGACCAGGATAAATCACTGTTTTTAATTGATTTCAGCATGGGTGCAGACAATGGTATTGATGTTGTATTGGATGGTGATAATGGAGTTAGCGTTCAGGATTGCATGAAGGTCAGCCGAGCTATTGAACATAACTTGGATAGGGAAGAAGAAGATTTTTCGTTGACCGTGACTTCTGCAGGAGCCGCATCACCGATGGTTAATCCCAGACAGTATAAAAAGAATGTTGGCAGAAAAGTAAAAGTACGGACATCGGAAGATGTTTATGAAGGTAATCTTACAGCTGCCAATGAAAATGGGATTGTTTTGGAATGGAAGACAAGGGAACCCAAACCCTTAGGAAAAGGGAAGACCACCGT
>CAZYQR010000292.1:0-4089 GCA_964649755.1 uncultured Maribacter sp.
GGAATCGGTAGAGTTGGGTATGGTCGATCATCGTTGTTTCGTGAAGGGGCAGACCAACAACTACTCTGTTTTGCTTACGACCCAGGCCAAGATATTTTTTTTCAGAACTTAACCTGAAAGTTGTTGCCTTGCCGGAATTAATTCCGTAAGCTTTTAATTTTTTCTTAAATTCATAAGCCGCATGGCGGTAGGTATATTTTAGTAGGCCTGTCCAAAGGGGATATTGTTTTTGCGCACCCTGCTATTCACGCTAAGGAAACGACTCTTATGTGCAGCAGAAATGCTACATTAGAGGATTTTGAACATGTAATCACCGTTTTGGAAAAAGGTAAATTCCCGATGGATTCTTTTATTACCCATAACGTTGATTTTGTTGATATGATAGCTAATTTTGATAGTTGGCTTGACCCAAAAAATGGAGTATTAAAGGCCACTGTTAATTTTTAATTTGATATAATAAATAAACAGTAATTAAGAAAAGAACTAAATATGCCAAAAAATTACGTCCAAATAGACCCTAGGGACAACATTATAGTCGCATTAACCGATTTAAAGGAAGGGACTACAGCAATTATAAATGGCAAGCGAGTTGTTCTTCAAGAAGATGTTAAAGGCAAACATAAATTTGCTTTAATTGACCTCGATGTTGAGGATGAAATTTATATGTATGGTGCTTTAATCGGTAAAGTAACAAGGCCTATAAGAAAAGGTGAATCGATTACTATTGAAAATATTGTTCATGCCTCTGCCAATTACCAAGTTGGAAAGGCAAAGTCATCCTGGAGCCCTCCCGATATAACACCATGGAAATCAAAAACCTTTAATGGTTATCATCGTTTAAATGGCCAAGTAGGTACAGCTAATTATTGGTTGGTCATTCCGATGGTTTTTTGTGAAAACCGAAATGTGGAAGTATTAAAAACAGCGCTTTTGCAATCCTTGGGTTACCAAACTATTACCGATTTCGTGGTAGATACCGATACTTTAGTGCGAGAATATGAGAATGGTGCTTCGATAGAGGACCTATTACAGTCCCAAATTATTAAAACACCTGATGACGTAATACAAAATAGGATTTTCCCCAATGTGGATGGTATTAAATTTTTAACCCATGAAGGGGGTTGTGGTGGTTTTCGACTTGATTCGGAAACATTATGCAACCTTTTGGCGGGATATATAACGAATCCGAATGTGGCAGGGGCGACGGTTTTGAGTTTGGGATGCCAGAATGCAGAAGTCAGCTTAATGGAAGAAGCGATTAATAAGATGGATCCTAAATTTGCAAAACCTGTGTATATCCTTGAACAGCAAAAGAGTAAAAGTGAACGACATTTTATTGAAGACGCCGTAAAAAAGACTTTTTTAGGATTGATTGAGGCCAATAAGATCAAACGGGAACCAGCACCATTGCGTAAATTGGTTTTAGGACTGGAATGTGGTGGATCGGACGGTTTTTCTGGAATTTCTGCGAACCCCACATTAGGCCATACATCAGATTTGCTTGTAGCTCTTGGAGGGACTACCATCTTATCAGAGTTTCCAGAACTTAATGGCGTAGAACAAGAATTGATCAATCGTTGTCTTACTCAGAAAGAGGCGGAAAAATTCACCCATTTAATGGATACCTATTCCGCAAGGACGGTAGCACTTGGCTCGGCCTTTGCCAATAATCCATCCCCGGGAAATATAAAAGATGGACTCATCACCGATGCGATGAAATCTGCCGGTGCGGCAAAAAAGGGAGGTACCTCACCCGTAACCGATGTTCTTGACTATACGGAAAAAACAAAGAAAAAAGGCCTTAACCTATTATGTACACCTGGAAATGACGTCGAAAGCACTACTGGTCTGGCAGGATCAGGTTGCAATCTTATTGCTTTCACAACCGGTCTGGGCACACCAACAGGCAATCCCATAGCCCCAGTCATAAAAATATCAAGCAATAATGCACTGAGTGAACGAATGAAAGACATTATCGACTTCAATACTGGAAGCATTATAACAGGGGGGGATACTATAGAAGCGAAGGGAGAAGAACTTTTGGAATATATTATTAAAGTGGCTAGTGGGGAAGTTATAACCGCAGCCGTTCGGTTAGGTCAAGACGATTTTATACCATGGAAACGGGGAATCTCATTATAATAATCCTATGGAATACTTGAATAGGAAAAATCACGATGTCAGCTCCCATCCTGAGAGCATACTCCAATTCGGGGCGGGTAATTTTTTACGTGGTTTTGTAGATTACTTTGTTCAAGAAATGAATGAAAAAATAAATTTTAATGCCGGGGTAGTAGTTGTAAAACCAACTTCTACCGGAAATTATAATCAATTAATAAAACAAGAAGGGCTCTATACCCTATTTTTAAAAGGGATCAAAAATGGGAAAGCAGTAAGTGAACACAAGGTAATAGATTGTATTCAAAGATGTGTGAACCCTTATGACAATTATGACTATTATTTAGGCATCGCACAGAACTCAGAATTGCGCTTTATTTTCTCAAATACAACAGAGGCTGGTATCGTCTATTGTAAAAAAGATAGATTGGAAGACTGCCCACAATCTAGTTTTCCGGGGAAATTAACAGCACTTTTACATAAAAGGTTCATGCACTTTGGAGGTGCTTCAGACAAGGGCCTAATAGTAATTCCTTGTGAATTGATAGACAGAAACGGGGATAACCTGAAGAAAATAATTCTACGTTATGCCAAAGATTGGAATTTAAGGGAAGGGTTTGTTGAATGGATCAATAATGACAATATTTTCTGCAACACTCTTGTAGATAGAATTGTACCTGGATATCCTCGGGATAAAATGGACAGTATCACAAAAGAATTGGGATACAAAGATAATCTGGTGGTAGAAGGCGAACAATTTCATCTATGGGTTATAGAAGGCCCAAAATCAGTAAAAGAAAAATTCCCCGCTGAGGAATGTGGTTTGAATGTGGTTTTTACAAATAATATGGAACCTTACCGCACACGAAAGGTTCGTATTTTAAATGGTGCCCATACAACTTTGGTTCCAGTAGGCTATTTATACGGTATTGATAAGGTTCGTGAATCTTTGGAAGACCCGATTGTAGGATCATATTTGAAAGATGCCATTTTTGATGAGATTTGCCCAACGTTGGATTTATCCGAAAAGGAATTGAAACAATTCTCCAACGACGTACTGGATAGGTTTAGAAATCCATATTTAGAGCATGCCTTAATGAGTATTTCATTAAATTCAATATCAAAATATAAAACCAGGGTATTACCGTCTGTCCTTGAATTTATTAATAGAAAGAACACACTTCCTAAAAGATTATTGTTTTCATTGGCAGCCCTAATAGCTTTTTATAGAGGTAAAAGAAACGAAGAGATCATTGCTTTAAAAGACAACCAAAATATCTTGGATTTTTTCAAAATACAATGGTCTTCTAACAACTATGATACGATTGTAAAGAAGGTGCTTTCAAATTCTGAATTCTGGGGAGAAGACCTTTCCGAATATGATGGGCTACAAGAACTTGTGACATCAAATTTAGAGAACATTATGGTCAATGGAATACAAGATGCCCTAAATTCCTTGGCTTAAACTATATACCAATTTTAAATATTTTAGTATGAAGATGTTTAGATTAAAAATACTGAGTATTTTAATGATAATGATTTTTATCAGTTGTACCGACAATAAGAAAAGTAAAAAATCTGAAGAGGTTGCCGTTGAACAAAGTCCTGAATTCACTGAGGATTGGGCATCGTTGGGCAACCACAATGAATCTCCCGATTGGTTCAAAAATTCAAAACTGGGCATCTATTTCCATTGGGGGTTATATTCAGTACCGGCCTATAGCAGTGAATGGTATCCAAGATGGATGCACTTTAAAGATCATAAAGTGTATAAACACCATGTAGAAAAATATGGCGAGCCCTCTGAATTTGGTTATCATGACTTCGCACCCATGTTCAAAGCAGAAAAGTTCAATCCTGAAGAATGGGCGCAACTTTTTAAAGATGTAGGCGCACAATTTGCTGGGCCAGTTGCGGAACACCACGATGGTTATGCCATGTGGGATAGTGATATCACACCTTGGAATACCA
>CAZYQR010000293.1:0-4058 GCA_964649755.1 uncultured Maribacter sp.
GATTCTTGCTCCACTCATACCTAAAGGGTGACCCAAGGCAATAGCTCCTCCCAAGGGGTTCAAACGTGGATCATTATCGCTAATACCTAATTCACGTGTACAACCTAATGATTGTGCTGCGAATGCTTCGTTGAGCTCTATGAGGTCCATATCATCAAGAGTCAGGCCTAATCTTGCTAGCAATTTATTAGTGGCAGATACAGGCCCCATACCCATTATGCGAGGAAGTACCCCTGCTGTTGCCATGCCAAGGATCTTCACTTTAGGCTTTAAATTGAATTTTTTTACCGCATCCCCTGATGCGATAAGCAAAGCCGCAGCACCATCGTTCACGCCGGATGCGTTTCCAGCTGTTATACTTCCATTTTTGCCTGTTATAGATCTTAAGGTGCGTAGCTTCTCTAATGATGTTAGTCGAGGATGCTCGTCTTGCGATACTTCAATTGGATCTTTCTTACGTTGAGGAACCTTTACTGATACAATTTCTCTTGCAAGAGCTCCATTTTGTTGTGCATCATGAGCTTTCTCCTGGCTCCATTGAGCAAAGGCATCCTGATCTTCTCTACTGATATTGAAATCGGTGGCAATATTTTGTGCTGTTTGTATCATGCCTTCAGTGCCATATTGCTCATCGAGCTTCTTATTAACAAACCGCCAACCAATGGAAGTGTCATACATTTTAACGTCCCTGGCAAAAGCAGTTGTTGATTTTCCCATAACAAATGGAGCACGAGACATACTTTCTACACCGCCTGCTATCATTACCTCAGCCTCACCTGCCTTGATTCCTCTTGCAACAATACCTATGGCATCCATGCCGGAGCCACAAAGTCTATTTACTGTAGAAGCTGGTACTGTTTCTGAAAAACCGGCAAGCAACGAAGACATCCTGGCAACATTTCTATTATCTTCTCCTGCTTGATTGGCACAACCCATATAGATATCATCAATAGCAGTCCAGTCCATGTCCGGATTTCTATCCATCAAAGCCTTTAAGGGAATCGCAGCTAAATCGTCTGCCCTTACTGATGAAAGAGCCCCTCCATAGCGACCCACTGGGGTTCTAATTGCATCGCAGATATATACTTCACTCATAATCTATTAATTTAATTGATCAAGTTTTGGTTTAATAAGCCTAAATCCGTTTAATAATCCTTCTGACAATCTATCCACTTCTTTTTGTGTAAGCGAGGTGGCAAACATACAGGAACCCGTATTGATCATAATAATATTTTCTTCAAGGAACAGATAATCCAGAAGTTCGTTGATCAAAGCTTTTTTCTCTTTTGTATGATATGCTTCCCGATAACCAGTTGGTTTATTTGCTTGCAGATGGAGCCTAAACATAGATCCTGCCCCAGTGATAGATACAGGAACATCGGCTATTCTTATAGATTCCTCAATCTGGTGTATGGCAGTATTCGTTAATGCATTCAGTTTTAAAACAGCTTCTTTATCAAATAACTCCATGGCCACTCTTCCTGCTGTTGTGGAAACAGGATTTGCTGAAAAAGTCCCAGAATGTGGGTGCCTTAATATTTTTCCACGGGGATCTAGCACTTCCATGATGTCCGATCTCCCTGCTAATGCTCCAATAGGGAAACCACCGCCAATCATTTTTCCCATGGCAGTTAAGTCGGGTTTAACGGTATAGCTATCTTGTTTTCCTCCATAATTGACTCGGTAGGTGACCACTTCATCAAAAACCATGAGTGCATTGTTTTTGCGAGTCCAATGATATACCGCTTCAATAAATTCGTTCGTAGCAGGAAAAAGACCTACACGATGGGGTACAGGATCAATAAGCACACAAGCTATTTCATCAGCATGTTGGTCTAAGATATTTAAGGTTCTTTCTATGTCGTTAAATGGAAAGATAACCATATCATCAAGTACGCCTTGAGGTGTTCCTTCTACAACAGGGTTAACATTAGGTTTATCAATACTTCCCCAATTACTTGGATTAGAGGTTTGGCTCACTTCAGCGTAATCATACGTACCGTGATATGCCCCTTCTGCTTTGGCTATTTTAGGTTTATTGGTAAAGACTCTGGATGTTTTGATCATGGTCATAACAGCTTCGGTTCCAGAGTTAACAAAACGCATTCTTTCAAAGGAACCTGAACGCCCTATCATTAATTCTGCAAAATTAACCTCGGCTTCGGTCCCCATTGTAAATGCCGTTCCTCTTTGCAACTGTTCGGTAACAGCTTCTACTATAGCAGGATGTGAATGTCCATGTATTAAAGATGCCATATTATTTGCAAAATCAATGCGCTCAACACCTTCAATATCCGTAATATAACTTCCTTTGGCTGTAGCAACGTAATAGGGATGTGGTTTTTTATATATGGTGTTCCGGCTAACACCACCTGTAAGAACATTACAGGCGCGTTTATAAATGATCTTGTTTGTTTTGCTATTATGCTCTAAAATTTGTGAGTTCATAAACTACAGATTTAAACTTGCGTTTGTGCATATTGATTCAATTTTGCTCCTGTTTGTTTTTGCAGGTAGTTAAAATCTACATTGGGTGCCATTTCTCTAACAAACAATCCTTCTTTTTTGACGTCGATGACGGCAAAGTTGGTATAGATGCGTTCTACAACTTGTTTTCCTGTGAGAGGAAACGTACACTTTTCAATAATTTTGGGATCACCATGTTTGGTAACGTGTTGCGTGATCACAAAAATTCTTTTAACCCCTGCAACTAAATCCATGGCCCCTCCTACTGCTGGAATTGCATCTTTTGCACCAGTTGACCAATTAGCCAGATCTCCTTGTTCAGAAACCTGCATCGCTCCAAGAACACACACATCAATGTGCCCCCCTCTAATCATGGTAAAGCTGTCTGCATGATGGAAATAAGCTGCTCCGGGTACGGCAGTAATATATTTTTTACCTGCATTCACAAGTTCACGGTCTTTCTTTTCATTTTCAGGAACCTTGCCCATTCCGAGTAATCCGTTTTCAGTCTGATAGATGAGTTCTCTTCCTTCGGGAACAAAGTCTGCTACCAGTTCGGGAATACCTATTCCCAGGTTAACATATGATCCATCTGGGATGTCTAATGCCACTTTTTGCGCCATCTCATTACGATCCCAACCAATTTTTTTGTCTGTATCTATCATGGGTAACTCATTTCTTCTTCTACCAATTGTGATTCATCGACAGGGTTATTAATTTCAATCACTTTCTGAACAAATATTCCAGGAGTGACCACTGTTTCCGGATCAATTTGTCCTGGCTCAACGATCTTTTTGGCTTGCACAATGGCAACCTTTGATGCAGTACACATTATAGGCCCAAAGTTTCGTGCAGTGGCATGGTAAAGAAGATTTCCATATCTGTCTGCAGTTTCTGCTTTAACCAATGCAAAGTCAGCTTTTATACCATATTCCAATACATATTCCTGTCCTTTAAAAACTCGTGACTCTTTGCCTTCAGCAAGGGGTGTATTGACTGAAGCTGGAGTGTAAAAAGCAGGGATACCAGCTCCACCAGCTCGTATTCTTTCAGCAAGCGTTCCTTGAGGTACTAACTCAAGCTCAATTTCCCCGGCATGGTACAATTCAGGAAAAACCTTGGAATTTGCTGTTCTCGGAAACGAACAAATTGTTTTAGCAACCTGTTTGTTTTCAATAAGTGCAGCCAGACCAACATGACCACTACCCGTATTGTTGCTTACTACGGTTAGGTCTTTTGCTCCATGATCGATCAAGGCGTGAATTAATTCGATAGGGCTTCCTGCCTCACCAAATCCACCAATCATAACAGTTGCACCATTATGTATCTCGCTTACAGCTTCTGCAGCAGATCCAACAATTTTATTAATCATAAAACTCTCTTTTAAATAATCTCTATACTACCTATGATAGTTACAAAGATTACATTGACTTGTCATATTTATCTTTAAGATCATTTTCTATTCTTGCCAACTCATCTTTATAGAAATACTCCCCTCCACCAATTGGTTTTAGTTTTTCTATGGTATTTTCTTCTTCATCGTATTCGGCTAAATAAACTTCATCGAGCCATTCCATGTTTCTAGCTTCGTT
>CAZYQR010000294.1:0-4021 GCA_964649755.1 uncultured Maribacter sp.
TCAATGGTTCCCGCCTGAATTACACTTCAACTGGCATGAACA
The DNA here is from genome assembly GCA_964649755.1 of uncultured Maribacter sp. Taxonomy (GTDB): domain Bacteria; phylum Bacteroidota; class Bacteroidia; order Flavobacteriales; family Flavobacteriaceae; genus Maribacter_A. Next base: position 43 of record CAZYQR010000294.1, read on the forward strand.
TTTATCCCAATCCGGCCAGCGAATTTATTCGTTTAGATATACCAGAACTGGGCCAGGCAGAATTCATTGTTGCTAAACACAGAAATGGTGGATTGGATAATATTAGGTTAAAATTCATTGGACAACTTGGTAAATTTGATAATTTAGATGATTTTGATTCTCCTTTCGAGTTTCAATCGAAAATGAATGCAGATGATGAGAATCCCTTTTTGACTAAAAATCTACCCGATGCCAATGAGGCATTTGGTAGTTCAATGAATGATGACCTTAACCCGGATGATAGCGACGTACCTTTTTAATTTGATAATTCGACTGTCTCGTTGGGCTCAGTCGAGAGGTCTCCTCATTACATTATTTCTTATTTTATTTTCCCTTCAACTTTCAGCCTCTTCCATACTTATTCCAATGGATGCCGAGAGTCAAAAAAATCATCTTAAAGCCTATGGTATTACCTTTTGGGTGCTTACCAAGCAGCAAAAAGTGCAATGGTTGTTAAATTATAGAGGGGGTTCATTCTTGCTTCCAGATGGGGAAAACATTAGAAAGGAATGTCAAATTAGAGGAGTTTCTTTTGAGATTCTTTCTGATGGTCAGGCGCAGCGTATTTTAGATGATATAAGTAGTCCGTCTCAAAATCAAGAAGCTGTTATTCTTGAAAAAGCACCAAAAATAGCGGTGTACACGCCAAAAACCAATCAACCTTGGGATGATGCAGTGACTATGGTTTTGGCCTATGCCGAAATTCCTTATATAACGGTTTATGATGAAGACGTATTGGATAATAAACTGGTTTTATATGACTGGTTGCATTTGCATCACGAGGATTTTACGGGGCAATATGGTAAGTTCTATGGTGCTTACAGAGCCACACCCTGGTATATTGATGGCAAAAAGGAGGCTGAAGCACTAGCATCCAAATTAGGGTATGATAAAGTATCGGAAGAAAAAAGGGATGTTGCCTTAAAAATCAGAAACTACGTGATTGGTGGTGGTTTTATGTTCGCCATGTGTTCCGCAACCGATAGTTTTGATATAGCTCTTGCTGCTGACGGGGTTGATATATGTGAGCCTATGTTCGATTATGATCCATCGGATGCTAATTATCAGAGTAAACTGGATTATAATAAAACTTTTGCTTTCACCAATTTCACTTTAGAAAGGAATCCTTTACGCTATGAATTTTCTTCAATTGACATGACGAACAAAAGGGGAGAGGTACCAAAAGAATCAGATTATTTTTCTTTGATGGACTTTTCAGCAAAATGGGATCCTGTACCAACAATGTTATGCCAAAATCATACGGCATTGGTAAAAGGTTTTATGGGGCAAACTACATCATTCACCAGAAACGAAATAAAGCCAACGGTATTAATTTTGGGGGAAAACAAAATCAATGGTGAGGCACGATATATTCATGGTATTAAGGGTAAAGGATTTTTTACGTTTTATGGCGGTCATGACCCTGAGGATTATCAGCATAGGGTAGGAGATCCGAAAACAGAATTAGAACTGCACCCAACTTCTCCCGGATATCGTCTTATTTTGAATAATGTCTTATTTCCTGCTGCTAAGAAAAAGAAGCAAAAGACGTAATGGGTTACTGTTGCAGTAGTTTTTCCAAGATACGTTCTACTCCGAAATTATCATTGCTTTCAGTACTGTAATTAGCCACTTTCTTTATATTCGGGTGGGCATTTTCCATAGCAAAGCTGTACTCCGCTAGGGCAAGCATTTCAAGATCATTATTATAATCTCCAAAGACCATAGTTTCCTTGGGTGTGATATTGTATTTCTTTTGAATCAAGTCGAGAGCGTAACCTTTATTTGCATTAGGGCTTGAGATATCTACCCAATTTGCGCCTGAGACCTTTACTTTTAAGTCGCCTTCCAAATGTTCTACAACTGGATAGATGTATTTTTCAGAACTTTCGAAATGGTATATTGCTATTTTAATGATTTCGCCCTCATGGGCTTTCAAATTATCCAATAGGGTATATTCGGTATAATATTCTTTCAATTTGTTCACAAACGCTGTTGAAGTATTCGTCAGAAATGCATTATCCTTACTACATAATACCGGATGAACGTTAGCTACATTCTCTAGAACATCAAGAATAGTATTCTTCGCATGATGGGGCAGAGGAGTCAATACTAATTCAGAATCATTTTGCATGGCAAAACCGCCATTTTCTGCGATAACAATAATTTCATTTTTAATGGGTTCCAATTTATCGACAATACTATTGTATTGTCTTCCGCTTGCGGCAACGAACAAAATACCCCGTTGTTTTAAGGCTGCATATAACTCAAAGAACCGATTGCTGACCTCATGGTTTGAATTCAATAAGGTGCCATCCATATCGGTCACCACCATTTTTACTCTAGAAAGGTCCATAAGCTCTAATTTGAAGTTGCAAAGGTATTTGTTAAGGTTAAATAATAAGAATTAAATTCATAAAGTTTATCTTAACATCAGCTAAAATTTGGGTAAGAAACAATGAAATTCTATCAAAAGGAAATTCAACTAAAACCATTTTCAAGAGGGTATCACTTAATTACCAGTGAAGTTTTGAATAGCATACCGGAAATAGAGGCAATTAATATGGGAATGCTGCAGATTTTTATTAAACATACATCGGCAAGTCTTACTATTAATGAAAACGCTGATCCTACCGTCCGTGATGATTTTGAAAGTCACATGAATGTTATGGTTCCTGAGCATGCACCTTATTACATTCACACCTATGAAGGCCCCGATGATATGCCAGCTCATTTAAAAGCTTCATTAATGGGTGCATCCATACAAATACCCATTACCAAGGGGAGGTTGAATCTTGGGATTTGGCAAGGGATGTATTTGTGTGAGCATAGAAACAATGCTTCCGGAAGAAAACTAGTGATTACGGCATTTGGAAATTAGATTACTATTTAAATTCAGCCTAATCCAATCTTTTTAAAAGATTTTTGAGAATTTTCTTGACCCAGGTCTTATACATTTTTTTTGACGGATGCAATCCGTCTGAAGCAATGAGGGTTTTATCAACAATAGCCTGGCGTGATAATTTGGTAATATCAATATATAGAACATTTCGTTTTGCAACTTCCTCTTTGATTATTGCATTGTATTTTCCAATTTCCCTAGTTATTTTTTTCGTATCTCTTAGCGCTGCGAACGGCATTACGCCCCAATCGGGAATTGATAATACAAAAACATTAGAAGTATCATTCCCGGCAAGGGTTATACTTTTTTCTAGAAGTGATAAAAATTGTTTTCTAAATTGGTTTATATCTAACCCCCTGTACTGATTGTTAACACCAATGAGCAGTGAAACCAGATCGTATTCAGTATTTAATTTGGAAGATTGTACTTCTGATATTAATTTTTCCGTGGTCCAACCTGCACCAGCAATGATTTTGGGTGCTTTTACTAATTTGCCTTTTCTGGCCAATGTTTTAACCAATTGTTGTGGCCAACTATTCTCTGGCCTCTCACTGGTGCCAATTGTGTAACTATCTCCCAAAGCCAAAAATGAAAGACTATCCTTTTGGGAGAAAATTTCACCACAATAAAAGATAAAAATGACAAATAAAATTAAACCTGTTTTACGCTGAATCATTCTAAGTTTCATTTGGCTTTAAGGTACAAAAAATCCGATTCGTTGGAATCGGATTTTTTAGAGTGAGATATGTTTTTAAATCTATTTTACGTTATCTACAATTGCTTTAAAAGCATCTGGGTGGTTCATGGCCAAATCTGCTAAAACCTTGCGGTTTAGTTCAATGTTATTGGCTTTAACTTTTCCCATAAATTGTGAATACGACATTCCGTGCAATCTTGCTCCTGCATTTATACGGGTAATCCATAGTGCTCGGAAAGTTCTTTTTTTGTTTCTACGGTCTCTATAAGCATATAACATTGCTTTTTCAACCGCGTTTTTGGCTACTGTCCAAACGTTTTTACGTCTTCCAAAGTAACCTT